>JAHJGB010000106.1 GCA_018824725.1 Candidatus Omnitrophota bacterium | reverse complement strand
TGCATAACAAATCTCTCTTTTGTACTCTATAGCCATCTTGTTCAAATCCCTTGCAATATATGTCATTATATCAAAAATTATCTCAAAAAGTAAAAGAATTATATTTATTAGGTATGGGGTTGGGATGTATTTGAGGATTTTGACAATCCCTTACAAACAAATGGTGCCGAGGAGAAGAATCGAACTTCCTACGCCGGCCTTTTCAGGGCCGCGCTCTACCAATGAGCTACCTCGGCATTCCAAGATTTATCCTATTTTAGCAAACCTCTTTATTATGTCAATATAAAATTAGCCTGCCGTCTTCTTTAAGCATCAGGACCTTTATGCCTTTGATAGATTTTGCCAGATTAAGGCCCTCTTTCTCCCCCATTACAAATATAGCTGTAGAAAGCGCGTCTGCTTGTTCAGCTGAATCTGCCGCCACTGTAACGCTTACAATGCCCTGGCAAGGGAAGCCAGTAACAGGATTTATTATATGGGAATATCTTTTGCCCCCTATTTCAAAAAACCTCTCATAATTTCCGGAAGTGCTTATAGCCATGTCGGTTAATTCAAATCTATGAAGCAGTTTGCCTTTATTTATCGGATCCTCAACTCCTATTTTCCACTTCTTATTCCCAGGGGCATAGCCTAAAGCAAACATGTTCCCGCCAAGATTTATAAGGCCGTTTTTAATCCCATGCGCCGCCAGTATATCCCTTGCCCTGTCAACCGCATAACCTTTGGCAATGCCGCCAAAATCTATTTTTGTCTTTTTATTAAAAAACTTTACAGACAATTCTTTAGGGTCAAGTTCTATATTTTTATACCCCACGCCTTCCAATGCGTTTTCTATGGCCTCTTTATCCGGCATTGATTTATGACTGCGGACAAAGCCCCATACCTCCATAAGAGGCGCCACTGTTATATCAAATGCCCCATTTGAGATACTGCTGTAGTAAACAGCTCTTTCTGTGAGCTTAAAAACCTCTTCGCCTGCCGCTACCTTCTCAAGGCCTGCCAGAGCGTTTATCTTTGACACCTCGCTATTTTCATTGAACTTACTAAAAACTCCTTCTATACGCTCCATTTCTTTAAATGCAGCGCATATCGCAGAAACTGTTTTGTCCTTATCACCTCCATAGCAGGAGATCTCGCAGAATGTATCCATCAGGGCCCTTGTTTCTTTGACCGGCTGCCCCTGGCCGCACCCGGCTAAAATAAACACCAGAAAATAAAAAAGCCCGTATCCTTTCAATGCGAAAAGATACGGGCATTTTTTAAAAATCATATAATTTAAAATAAAAATACGGCCGCCGACACTACAGTGGACCAGTTGCCGTTGGAATCAATAATAGTGGACTGGGTCATATTCATGGTCTTGACTATCTTGTCCTTGACCTGATATACCTTTTTTATTTCATCCCAGTCTTTAGAATCATCGAAATCAGGAAAACCCATTGTAGAAGCAAGCATCTTTGCCGCCAGGTCTTCTGCGTAATCGCCCGCAAACTCGTCTGTCTGCCCATAGGCGTGATGCTCGCTCATATAGCCGTACATATTTTCGTCCGCAGGTATCGCAGTGCCCACAGAAGATGCTATGAGCCGCCTAGGCTCATTAGAACTGCACCTGGCAATCACACAGTAGGTTATCATGCCCGGAATAAGTTCTTTGATGCCTTCATTTTTAGTGAGGATTTTACAGCCTGGAGGGAAAATGCTTGAAACATGCACCAGATTGCATTTTTCAATGCCCGCGTCTCTCAGGGCAAGCTCATACGAACGCAATTCTTCTTTATGCGTCCCTACGCCTTTTGTGAAAAATACCTTTGCGGGTACTAGTTTATATAACTGCGTTGGCTGCGGCAATAAAACTGCCGGAGATACTGGTTGCCCATTCATGCTTTATTATTCTTCTTCGGTCGTTACAGGCGATGCGGGAGCAGTCTGGGTTTCTGCACTAGCAGGCTGTTCCGGAATTATAACATCCACCCAGCTTGCAACAAGTTTTCCTGCGTCATCTGTATAGTAACCGACCTCTGCATTATCGCCTTCTTTAATATCAGATAACTTTATGTCCTCTATGCCTTTCCAGAGTATAGTCTCTCCGTCTATCACGCTAAATGCCTTTTCTGCGCCATCAGCGCCTTTTACGCTTATAGAACCCGCTGATGAGTCTAAAGCAGTAACCTCTCCCGTAACCACTCCTTCGCCCACGCCTTCTTCTGCTGGAAACATTTCCTCATCCGCAGTAATAGCCGTAGATTCATCGGTCGGCGCCGCTGCGGTATTATCTTCGGTCGGTGCTGTTGCAGCGTTATCTTCTGAATACCCGGGCGCTGATATGAATATCACAGCTCCAAGGAAAAAAACCACCAATACTAATTTCTTAATCATACTCTCCTCCTCCTTTTAATTTTTTAAACAAAGTTAATTATAGCACAAAAAACTTTTTTTGCAATACAATATTAATTTCAAAATATATAACTCAAGAATTTATAAATCAGCTTGGCGGTTAAAAAATCAGGACTGACATTCCCTGCTATCGGAGAAAGTTCTACCACATCAAAGCCTATGACCTTTTTTTCCAGGCTGAGCCTCTTTAATAGAGCGAGTGTCCCGTACCATCCCATGCCGCCGGGCTCAGGCGTGCCTACGCTGGGCATTATAGAAGGGTCAAACGCATCCATATCTATGGTTACATACACCTTATCGCTGTCCAGGGAATCTATTGCCTCGCTTATCCAGCTGTCGTTATCAATCATACCTTTCATAAAAAATGTTTTTAAATTTTTATATTCCCTGCCGGCCTCGTCTTTTGACAAACTCCTGATACCTACCTGCGTAAGGCATGTAATTTCTATAATGCGTTTCGCAATGCATGCGTGGCTGTGTTTTGAGCCCTGAAAACTATGCCTCATATCTCTGTGGGCGTCCAGCTGCAAAACTGAAAAATCCTTAAACTTTTTCTTAAAGGCTTTTACAGGCCCTAAAGTAATAGAGTGTTCCCCTCCTAAGACTATTGGAAATTTTCCCGCTTTTAATATAGAGCTGACTTCTTTTTCAACCTTTTTAATTATTTCCTCTGGCTCCGGGTTTACGGGCTTTATTTCTTCTGCCGTATATATCCCCTGCTTATAAATCTCTTTTCCGGTTTCATCATCATATGTTTCCATGTATCTGGAAGCATCTATTATTGCCCTAGGCCCTGTGGATGCGCCTGGCCTGTAAGAGGTAGTCAGGTCATAAGAAACAGGTAATACCGCTATCCTGGATTTCTCCCATGAAGAATACCTGTCTTCTAGGTCGCAGAATTTAAAATGGGCTTTATAGTCTTTATTTGGCATTTGAGGTTATAAAAATATATTCTAACGTTCCGGCGCCTGTATTTTTTACATTGTGGATTGTTTGCGGGGGCACATATAAAACTGTATTATCTTCAAAATCCAGATAATCTTCTTTATTTATTATCAGCTGCCCCCTGCCTTTTAATATAACCAGCGCTTCTTCCATATCGTTAGTTGAATGCTCGCCGATTTCTTCTTTTTTTTCCAGTATCACATGGCCTGCCTTAATGCCGCAGGTGCCTGAATCTTTGCTGAAAAGCCTTTGATATTTCGAGCCTGAAACCAGCTTTACTATTTTTGATTTGGAAAAATCAGCCATTTTTAAGGGTTTTAAGAATATCTTTCTGCCAGATAAATTTTTTTCTCTTGCGGGATTTATAAAATTTTTCCTGAAATGCGTATGAATAAATAAGCGGCAGGCTCACGCTCGGCTCTACAAAAGCCATTGCGTGGCTGGCGTCATTATTGATCTTGCCCCAGGAAGTAGCCTCCTTTAATGTGCTCCCGCTCAAGCCTCCCCAGTGAGGCACGTCAGTTGTAAGCTGGAATGCGTATGAATGGCCGCCCGTATCTCTGTTAAAAATATACCCCATCACAACCGCATCGTTTATATAATTTTTGGGAACTCCTCCGGCGATATAGATAGCGGCTGTCTTTCTGGATTTCACTATTGATTGCGTTATTTCGTAATTATCCTGTATGGAATCTATGTGCACCCCGGCTAATTTATTTTTCTTGCATCTGTGATAATGCCCTGTAAGCCCGATACCTATCGAGCTGTCGTTTAAAGCAGGGCAAAAAATAGGCACCCCGCATTTATAAGCGGTTCTTGTTATTGAATTTTCATCGCTTAAACGAGAGCCAAGTTCGTCTATGAATTCCCTTGATGAATAATTTCCAGGCTCCATTGTATCTGCAACCCTCCCTACCCAGTTATCAGTATCCCAGAATTTTTCATCATCCACGTACGTATCATATATCCTGTCTATAGATAATTTATCCAGGATCCTGTCATCCGCATCAGGATTTCCGATATAATGCTTGAAACCTCTTGCCTGGTATATGTCTTGATAGATTATAGCGCCTGTGGAAACAACCGTATCCACCATGTTTAACTTTATCATATTCCTTATAATATCCCTGAGGCCTGCGGCTATAAGAGGCCCTGCCAGCCCTAAATATATCGTAGGCTGGATTTTATCTTGAAGCATCTTTTTGAAAACATTCGCGCATTTATAGATATTCCGCGCCTGTATTGAGCTATTTTGAAAATTACCCACAAGATCGGATATCCTGGAGTTTTCTTTTACCTTTACAGATTCCACTGGTAAAGATAAAATTTTCTTCTTCAGCGCTGCGCTATTCTTATTCAATTTTTGCCTTGCAAATTCTCTGATTTCTGCCATAAAAATACCTGCTATTTCCCTGTATTATACCATTCCCCCGCCTGCTTTCCAACAACTTAAAATTCAACCTATGGGAGTCTGACTCCCATAGGGAGTCGAACTCCCAAAAAAACTCTTAGACAACCAGAAAATCAACATTGCCGGTTTTTTAGTTGTTTATTCGAAGTAAGTTTAAGCCTGTGGCAGGATCTATGTCTTTTCCTGCTTTGACGCCTTTTAATTCAAAAACAACTGCTTCAATCACAAGAAAAACCCTGGAATCCTTGCGGACGCAGCCTGTAAAGACAGCTTTCTTTTTGCCCAAGCTAGAGTGGATATGTATCTGCGGGCCTTTTTTATTGGTAAAAATAGTCCCTATGCCGAAAACCTCCCATCCGTCTTTGAATTTCACCCAGTTTGGCTCGGGCGGGATAACTGTTTTCTTTGGCCCTGTTACGAGATTCCCTTCTCTCAATGCCCCGAGAAAAATCATTGCGGCTGCCTTGATCTTTTCTTTTCTCGCAAAATTTTCTATCTCTTTAAGAAAAATATCCTTATCGCTGAACTTGATCAAAAACACCCTGCCTATAGTGCCTTTTGTGTATTCCATTTTATCCTCTTTATCTATAATTACAGAATTGCAGATATACCGGGAAATCTATCCTTTTTAAATGCGCTATAACTGCCTGGAGATCATCTTTTTTAGCAGCCACCACCCTTATTTTGTCTTCCTCGATCCTGGCCTGAACCTTGAGCCTCAGATCTTTGATTATCTGGACCAGCTCTCTTGCCCTTTCCTTGGGAATACCATCTGTTATCTCTACGAGCTGCCGGAGATTCCCTTCAAAAGCCTTTTCAGGCTCGTTATATTTGATTGATTTCAAAGAAATCCCTCTTTTTGTCAATCTCATTCCCAGCGAATCCTTAATGCCCCTTAATTTAAAATCATCTCCGGCAATCAATGTTATCTTTTTTTCTTCCCGATTGTAATCAATAGAAAACTTTGCGCCTTTAAAATCATACCTGTTAGCCAGTTCTTTCCTGGCCTGGTTTATCGCGTTGTCTATTTCCTGCAAATCCACCTTTGAAGTTATATCAAAAGAAAAATCAGCCATATCTCACCTCTTTCTTGTAGTTTATTATACCATTTTTAAATATAGTTTCTACAACTTTACAAACACTGCATGCGGATATATAATAAAAACATGAAAAAGCTATTTCTGATTACATGCCTTTTATATGCGGCATCCCAGGCTCACGCCGAAGAAATTTCAAAGGCCTTCATGGCCAAGCAAGAAAGCGGCGAAGTAATATACATCAATAAAGTGGATTCCTCGCAGCGGTCAAAATCAATATTCTCTTCCGAGCGTATTTTAGAAGATAACCGCGTGATATATAAATATGCCGCGCACGGAAAAGGCGACTATGACGAATATAAAGATATAACCTTTGATATCGAGGCCGGAATGGAAGAAAAAGATGGGCTACTTTATCCTATTTACAGTATTAACTCCGTTAAAAATAAAGACGGCAGGTTAATTGCAAAATATGAAAAAAATTTTGACTATCCTAAACAAAAAATATATTACACTATTTCTAATGTCGAGGAGAAAATCGTCAAAAATTTTATTTTTCCTATAAAAGGGCTGACTGTTGATGGCCCAACAATGATACATTTTTTAAAGACTTTTGCAGCGCATCGCTCTGAGAGTGCCTATGGAACATTCTATCTGATTTCAGAGAAAGGTCAGCTGTACAGGATTAATATCAAAGATATGGGCATAGAAACCCTTAAGCTTCCCATGGGAAAAATTACGGCCATAAAGCTGCAACTGATTCCCCGGCTTGGCCTATTGACCGGTATCGCTAAATCTCTAATCCCGCCTACATTTGTCTGGTATTCCGAGAAGGTGCCTTATAACTGGCTTCAATACGAGGGCCTGGAAACGGGCGTAGGCTCAACCCACATCATAGCCTCCAAAACGACTTTACAAAAGTGACCTTATCATTCACTATGGGAAGCCCGACTCCCATAGTGAGTCTCTACTCCATGCTTAACGTCAGCTCTTTATCCTTATATAGTAGCTTTACACAGCTTTCTGTAATCACGATAACCTTCGCATCATCTACTTCATCTCCTACGGCTACAATCTTATCATTAACGATTGCCTCGGAATCCATAATCCCTTCCAGTTTAAATTCGCCCGCAGCCCTTTTCTTTTTAATGATAGGCTTGCCAGGTAATTGCTGGTTTGCGTTCGATTCTGGCATTCTGCCAAGGACTTTATTCATGATGTCGGCAAAGGCCTGTGCGGTTCTATATCCTACGACCGTTTCCTCTGTTTTGCCCTTAGCATTAAAGAATATGACTGTTGGGTATCCTCGTAACCCATATTTCGAAAACGCGCCTTTATCAATCTCGCAATTCACCTTAACGCAGATGAACTTTTCAGCCAGCCGGTTCACGCCCGCATTTTCATAAACATCTTTATCGAGCTTTTTACACCAGTGGCACCAATCGGTATAGAAATCGGCCATGACAGGCTTGCCTTTAGTTTTTGCTTTTTCAAGCGCATCCGCCAGATCGCGTTCCCAGGAAATCGCCCAAGATTCTAAACTGAAAGTTAAAATAAATATAAACGATAGAAACGCAATTATAATTTTTTTCATTCTACTTATTATTTGTGCGCCTTCGGACTTGTTTAAACACATTAGCAAAACAAGTTTACATCAAAATTATATTACTGACAAGTTAATAGCTTATTGGGGACGTGTCATTTGGGGACATTCTGCAAAGTGGTGTGCCCCTTTTTGACGCGCCCCTTGTTTCTTGTTTCTGCCTTATAAATAAAAAGGTTATATAAGTCAATATTATTAGTGTGTTAAAAATGTGCTATGTTTTTTTGCGTCTCCCTAATATAGACGGGTTAAGCAATACAAATCTTTTAAAATTGGGGGCGGTGTCTATCTTTTTAGTTTCGTGACTTTGGCTCCCTCAAGCGTAAGGTTATACATCAGGCCTTTTTGATCAAATACAAATGCTACGATAGGCTTGTTGGTCTTTGCTGTATCTATCGAACCATCGGCTCCAACTGTTATTACTGTTACAGATGCATCAGTACCGATTTTCCAGCCTTCGCTGTTTCGAAACTTATTAAGCGTATCTTTATCCATAAATGCTATAATGATCGTTTTCTTTTGAGCGCCTATCTGAAAACCTATTGATGCGGCTGCGGTACTATAATAATCAACGGTTTTGCCGTCAATAACAAGCGCCCCTTCGCCATACTCTCCGCCTAACCCAAAGCCTGCTTTAAAAACTGCAGGAAATACAAGTATGCCTTCCGATTTCTTTAACACTTCCTTTCCACCATTAATGTTCTTAAGCATATTGAGCGAGTTTTCAATACCAACGTCAATGTTCTTCGCCGACACAGCCATTGACTCATTAGTTGCAAACAGCCCCGCAAAGCTTATTAAAAGCGAGATTACGAGAATTTTCTGTTTCATGCCTTACCTCCTTTTTTAAAAATTATACCCTAAAAATCAATAAAAAACCAAGCTATATCTTGAGGATTATTCGGAGTTCGTCAAAAACAGCTCCCATTAGTTACGGAAATCAAAAACTAAATTGTGCTAGCGCGCCAGACGAACTCGAGCTAAATAATCTTCAGGGCGCCAACCGGACAAAGCGATACGCATACGCCGCAACCGATACATTTTTCTTCATCAATAATAACAATTTTATTCATCTTTAATGACAACCGTGCTGCGCGCAGGCGTTGGTAACCGTAATTTCTTCGAGTCCGCCTCTGGTAAACTGACTGACAATATCTGCAACTGTTCCTGGGATAGCCCTATAAGTTTTGATCCCGCCCTCATTAAGCTTTTGAACCGCCCGAGCACCCATCCCGCCGGTAACTACGGCGTCTACCTTCTTACCCATTAACGCGTTCATCGGATGGCACATGCCATGCGAATGATGCTGGTTTGAATTGTTAATGATTTCTACAGAATCTTTTTCGGTGTCATATATAGTAAAATATGGCGCGCTACCGAAATGCCCATAAACTTTCGCCTGTTTTCCTTTGTTCGTTTCTGTTGGAATACATATTTTCATTTTGATGCTCCTTTCGCAGCAATTAAAACGGTTTGACAGATATCTTTGTAACCCCTGACCTTCATACCGGCCTTCTTTAAAAATGCCTCCGTTTCCTGTAAGGACATTTTAGACGCTTTGTGGCTGTTGCCATCAAGCCTATGCACCTTTTCCATAATACGTTCACCTCTTCTATTTATATCAGCTATGATGAGTTTATTTTTAGCTACTCGCATCATCTCTTTTAAACACCTGACCGGATTCTTGGCATGATGAATAAAATTCACGGAAATAACATTATCAAAAGAGCCATCTTTATATCGCAATTTTTCGGCATCCATAATCTTGAGAGTTACTAATTTATCAAGATTCTTCTCTTTAAGATGTATTTTGACGACATCCTGAGCCTTTCTATCAAGATCAATAGATACAAACTTAAAACCATTCTTCGCTAAAAGAGTAGCCATGTGGCCACGGCCTGTGCCGATTTCCAGCACGCTATCACCTTTTACAAGCTTTGCTTTGGAGATAATAAATTTCCTGGCCTTTGGTATATCGTAGCCGTATTTCTTAAATAATTTTAACCGTTCCTTGTCCTGCTTTATCACGTCATCCATTCAACCCACCCTTTCAATAACCCCGCCTTCTATTTTCAGCGCTTTGGCATTAAGCAGGGCATCGGCAATTTTTTTGTGCGCCGAATTAATAATATTGCCAAATGTCTGTCTCGAGACATTCATTTTCTTGGCAGCATCCTCCTGATACAATTCCATTAGATCGGCAAGCCTTATTGCCTCTAATTCATCAAGGGTAAGATTAATCTCTTCCAGCGCATCCAATGGAATACCCCGTGGTTTAAAGTAATTAGTATCTGGCTTACAGCGTATTCGCCTGCACCTACAAGGTCTTGGCATGATCACGCCTCTCTATTATTGGCATATGCCAATAATACTGCGCGATGGTTATTTTGTCAAGCATTTATTTTATCGGGTGGCAGGGAAGAACGGATGTGCTATTTTTGTGCTATGGCAAGAATAAAAAGACATAAAAAACACCCAAGACATACAAAATTTGCATATCCTGGGTATCTTAAATATCTTGGCGGGGACGACGGGGAACTATTCCCCTTCCCGCTATCTCTTTATATATCAATTGGTTAGAAATGTCAAGATTTTAAGTGCGCCAAAATTGTGCTATTCTATATATTTTAAATATCTTGTTCTTTAGCTTTAGTTGGGCACCCATTTGGGCATCACTATGGGGCAAGCAATTGTAACAGGGGAGCAAATAGCGACTTTTACAAATTGGTATTTACTCCTCCATTTCTTTGTAGCAGAATTCTGGAGCGGTTATATAGGTTGCCTAATATTTCTTCTAATAATTGGCCATCACCTATTAAATCAGGATCAAACTCGTCTTTGTACATCAAAAACGTCTCTCTTAATTGCTGTTCAACTGAACCCCCTTGTCCTGCTTGTTTTGCATTATCAAGCATGGCCTTAAGTTTCCTTACAATCTGTAATCTCATTTTATCTTTACCTCTCATCGCACTAAGCTGAACCAAGGCAGTGGCTATATTCATAGGTTTATGATACATGCCTCTCTTTTCTAAAGTACTTAAGAAATTTGCATATTTACCCTTATAAGTAGCTAAAACCGTCTCGGATAAGTCCTCTAACGAAATAGCAGAGATCGCCTTGTTCAAAGATACAAGTGAATTATCAGAATCCGCATAATACTCAAATGGATTATATGCACTTAGGTTATAAGGATATACTCTTCTTGGAGCTACTAACATATCTAAATCATCTACGGTTATATCTAAGTTTATTTTATCGTCCCCTATCTTTACAAAAAAATCATAATTATCGCGACTAAGAATTGGATCAACATCTATTGGTAATCCTTTGGAGCTAGATACCTTATTAAGAACACCATAAAAACTAACTTCTTTTGGATCCGACATTTTAAATATTTTTACATCTATGTCATAAGCACCTTCCCAAAAAAGCCCCTTGCCCTCAGCCAAATGAACAAGACTGCCTCCGATACAAAGAATCCAGTTATTGCTGCCATATATTTTATCTAACGCTTCCCGCCACATTTGAATAAAATTTACTTTCCTGCCGTCTTGCAAGACTAGATCAAAACTGTCTTCCTGAAGTAAATTATGATGCGGTTCCGGGCTGTAGAATGTCTTTTCCTCTACATCCTTAACAACCTCGGTTGAGGCTGGCTTGGGTTGTGAAACATCTATGGCTTCCTTCACCCGGCGACTGCCATTGACCGGAAGTCTTAGCGTAGCACCTTTCTCTGGAAGGCAAAATGCCATATTCTGACATAGGAAAGTTATTATTAGGATTGAAGTTAATGCTTTTCTAATCTTCCTCATAATCCACCTAAAAAAATAGCCTTTCCTTAGAACCTATTAAGGCTATGGTTCACATACGTCTTATCCAATTATAAGTATGCCCTATAATTGTCATGGCGACAATAGATGGCTAATTTTTTGTTAAAGAAAAGTAAAAGAGACATAAAAAACACCCAAGACATACAAAATTTGCATATCCTGGGTATCTTAAATATCTTGGCGGGGACGACGGGGGTCGAACCCGCGACCTCGAAATAAAAAATAAAGATTTTTGAAAGAAAATCGCCTCAGAATGTGTCTAATATATAGAGGCATTTATGACTGAAAAGTATCATTTAAGACGCATTAGGCGGCTGGAAAAGAAAATCAGAATGAGCTTAAAAAGATTCCTGTACAAAATGCATTGGCAAAAGGATATGACGCATAAGGATATAGCCAAGATCCTTGGGATTCCAAGGCCTACTATAACAAGGTGGTTCAAGAAGTATGGTATACCAAGTAAAAGCTGCTACAGGTTTACTAATAAAAATCTAACGAATTGGCCATATATAATAGGTATAAAACATAAGAAGATAAAAGGACCCGATAAAAGAATACAGAGGACAAAAGGCGGGATAAATGTTGATTTTTTTAAGACATGGTCTGAAGAGATGGCCTATGTATTAGGATACTTTTCTGCGGACGGAGGCATGTTTATAAATTCCGGCGGCTCTAAATATATACAGTTTGTCTCTACAGATTACAGCTTGCTTGAAAAAGTCAGGAATGCGATGGATTCAAAACATAAGATTTATTTAAGAAAAAAATATGAAAACACATGGAAAGACGTTTATTATTTAGAAATAGGGTCCAAAGAAATTTACCAAGATTTATTAAATTTAGGCTTTATGCCAAAAAAAGAAAACAGGATGGAACTTCCGCATATTCCAAAAGAATATTTTAATCATTTTATAAGGGGTTATTTCGATGGAGATGGTTGCGTCAGTTATGGATTTTATAAACGTAAAAATAGAAACACAAAAAGCTTCTTAGTCATGACTAGATTTATATCAAGCTCCAGACAGTTTTTAGAAGATATGTCCAAGAAACTAAGTGTTTATACCGAAATGAGCCATGGCTCTATGACAAAATACCCCGGATACTACAACCTTATCTATTCAAAGAATGACTCTATT
>JAHJGB010000105.1 GCA_018824725.1 Candidatus Omnitrophota bacterium | reverse complement strand
TAATTGTGATAATAGGAGCTTCTGATTTTATACCTAATTATGGAATAGAATATTATCCCATAGGTTTTATTTTTGTTACAGTGGGTTTAGGTATTATCACATATGCTATTATTAAACATCGTTTATTAAACATTAATATTGCTATTACCCGCGCAGGCATATTTGCTTTTGTTTATACAGCAGTCCTGGCTATTCCTTTTATTATAGGCGGAATAATCAAACCGTATCTTTTCAGCATAATGACCAACTGGTGGATAATACCTGTTTTAATCGGGGTTATTCTTGCAAGCGCGGGCCCGTTTATTTACATGCGATTGCAGAGAAAATTTGAGGCGCGGTTAAGGGCCTATGAATTTAAATCGCACGAGGCATTGAGGCGGCTTTCGCACAATATGCTCAGGTTTACTAACTTGAATGTTCTTTTAAGGCTCATGGTGCATTATCTGGTCAAGGTGTTAAAGCTCAGGTTTGCTGCTATATATTTATTTGACAGACAGAGCGAGAAATATTTATTAAGCAGTGCCTGGCAAAGCAGTGAAGATATCGAATTACCCGAGGAATTCGAAGCTAATAGTTATTTGGCAGAATATCTGGATCTAAAAAAGCTGCCCGTTATAGCAGAGGAACTCTCTCTTTATGCGCCAACTGCAGCTACGCCTAAGGTAAAAAAGCTTTTTTCGGATTTATCAGCTTTTAAAATAAATACAGTAATACCATCTTTTTTAAGAAATGCTCTTTTAGGTTTTTTGATTTTATCTGACAGGAAAGGCAATATTCCTTTTACGCAGGAGGATCTTAATTTGTTGATGGTTTTGTCTAATGAAGCTGCTCTTGCAATTGAAAACGCGCAGTTTCACCAGAAAGAGATCTCCCAGTTGGTTGAAAAATCTAAAAGAGAAGCTCTTGCAGATATGGCCCCGGGCGCATCGCACCAGTTTAATAACCGTTTGGCTTCAATAAGTTCTTCAGTGGAACTTTTGCTTTTTAAAATGGAGAGTTTCAACATAGAAGCTCATCAGGATGAAAAAACAAAAGCGTTCTTGAAAGACGCGAAAGAAGCCCTGGAATTAATAGATAACGAGGTCTATAAAGGCAAGGAGATTACTTCCGCAATTTTAAAAAGGGCAAAGGCAAAAGTGGAGTTTCAGGAATTCAACCTGCCAACTCTTATTGAGAATACATATAAGCTTGTCATGATAAGCCGTTCCCGTTCAGGCCTTGACAGGGCAAAAGAGCTGAAATTCAATATAGCCTGCTCGGATAAAATACCTGATATATTCGCAAGCGAAGCGCTTTTACAGGATGTGTTTTATAATTTAATAGACAATGCTTATGATGCCATACAGGATAAGGCAAAGATTATGAGCCAGGAAGGGAATCCCCTGTTTCAGGGCGAAATAGAAGTGGCGCTTAGCCGGGAAGATAATATAATAGTGGCTAAGGTGAGAGATAACGGAATAGGCCTTACAAAGGAGAATCACAGGAAGCTTTTCACGCCTTATTTTACCACCAAGGCCACATCTAATAAGGGGAGCGGGCTCGGCCTGTGCGTCATAAGGGATTTTATAGAGACGCATAAAGGCACAATTGCCTGCGATTCAGAATATAATAAAGGCGCAGCCTTTACCATAAGATTGCCCATAAAGAAGGAGAAAGCTCATGGAAATTAATCCTGGCCGCAAGGTCTTGCTTATCGACGATGAGGAAACCTTATTGAAAAATATAGGGGATTTTTTAAAGATTGCGGGATACTCTGTTTTCACGTCTTCTAACAGCACTGATGGGCTGGAATTACTGAGAAACCAAGGACCTGATTTACTGCTTCTGGATCTGCATTTAAAAGAGGGGCTCACAGGCATGCAGGTTCTGAGGGCTGCAAAGATGCTCAAACCAGATTTAAAGGTTATTATATTATCAGGATTTGGTGAAGAGGAAGATACTAAAAATAGCTGTATTTCACTGGGCGCAAGCGCTTTTTTGGGTAAACCCACGTCTCTGAAAAGCCTGTTAGAGACCATAAAGAACCTCTTGGAGGCAAAATAAAATGGAAGGCACATTAAGAGATGAGTTTCATAGTATAAATAATCTGCTCAATAAGATCACTACTCAGGCAGGCATGGCCAGGTATCATCTGGAGGAAAAAGGTATTGACCTGGAAAAGATTGAAGAGGAAAAAGAGCGCCTGATAAAGATCCTGGACAGCATGGAGGTGAATGCCATGAATGTCGGAGAGATAGTAAAAAAACTGCGCAAAAGTATTGAAGCCGGGAGAGCTTAGGAATGAGTAAAAAGATTCTGATAGTGGATGACGAAAAAGATATCACCCTGGTGCTGAAAGAATTTTTTGTGTCAAAAGGCTATGAGGCGCTGGTTGCTTTCAGCGGCAAAGAGGCCATGGGGTTTTTAAATCAATCCGGGTTAGACCTTATTTTATTGGATATGCATCTGCCTGATATAAGCGGGCTGGAGATTTTAAGAGAAGCTAGGAAAATACACAAAGACACGAAGATAATAATATTGACAGGTTTTTCAGAAGAATATAAAGAAGAGGCAGAAAGGATAGGGTGTGATGCCTTCCTGACAAAGCCTTTTTCAGTAAAGGCGCTTATAACAGCAGCAGAATCTGTTTTGGCAGGAAAAAAAGAGAGCGGAAAAAATATCGCTGCGCTTGTAGACAATGATAATATATTGGCCAGGGCGAAACTTCTTTTTATAGAGCCGAACGAGATAACATATAGTTCAAAATTATCGTATTTCCGGGATTCGAAACACTGTAAGGGCAGATATCAGGTCGCAGCGGCTTTTACGGAAAACGAGGCGATAGAAAAGCTGGAAGAATTTAAGCCGGACATTGTCCTGAGCGATATAGG
>JAHJGB010000104.1 GCA_018824725.1 Candidatus Omnitrophota bacterium | reverse complement strand
TATTGTTGTAGTAATCTTTAATCGGATAGGATATTTGAAAAACAGCCTTTCGGGTATTCCTCATACGAAGGGCACCGATTTCGCCAAAGGCGAAATCGACCTTGCGATTAAATAATTTTTCCAAATCTGCGTAATCCAGTTATTGATGGGTTTTTCAGCAATAACTATTTAGGGTGTGGCTCATGGTGCCGGAGGTGGGAATTGAACCCACAAGGCCTTGCGACCACCGGTTTTTGAGACCGGCGCGTATGCCAGTTCCGCCACTCCGGCTATTCTATGATACAGAACCCATTTTTCTGAATTTTTCGTAGCGGAATTTGAGAAGTTCTTCTTCAGGGATTGATTTTAATTCTTTTAAGGCTTTCTTTATGACCTTTTTTATATTCTGGGCTGCCTCTTCAGGGTCTCTGTGGGCTCCGCCTAATGGTTCAGGGATCTCTTCGTCAATAAGCCCTAAACTTAGCAGATCTTTTGCTGTAAGCTTTAACACCTCTGCCGCTTCAGGGGCTTTTAACCTGTCTTTCCAGAGTATTGCAGCGCAGCCTTCAGGAGATATTACAGAATAATAAGCGTTTTCCATCACATACACCCTGTCGCCTACGCCTATGCCAAGCGCTCCTCCGCTTCCGCCTTCTCCTATGACCACTACGATTATGGGAACTTTTAAAAGCATCATCCCTCTTAAATTACAAGCTATAGAATTTGCCTGGCCTCTTTCTTCAGCGCCTATCCCGGGATATGCGCCCGGGGTATCAATAAAAGTAATTATAGGGATATTAAATTTATTGGCCAGTTCCATCATCCTCATTGCCTTGCGGTAACCCTCAGGATGAGCGCTGCCGAAACTTCTCATAATATTCTCTTTCGTGTCTCTCCCTTTTTGATGGCCCAGCACCAGCCCCTTTTCCCCGTCAATTTTTGCAAAACCGCCTATCATGGCTTTATCATCGCTGAACATCCTGTCCCCATGCACCTCAACAAAATCCACCATTGTCATGTTTATATAATCCATTGTATACGGTCTCTTGGGATGCCTGGCTATCTGGACTCTCTGCCATGGGGTAAGAGATTCAAACACCTCTTTTTTTAATTTCTCAAGCCTTGCTTCAAGAGTTTTGATCTCATCCTCAAGGTTAATACTGCCATCTGAAGCAAGAGACTTCAATTCGTTTATCTTTCGTTCTAATTCTAATATAGGCCTTTCAAAATCCAATACTATGCTGGACATCTGTATCCTCGCTTAATCAACTATTGTAACTTCAGTTCCTACAGGGATTATTTTGTAAAGCTCCTCTGCTTCGGCGTTAAGCACCCTGATGCATCCCTTGGTAGCCTGTTGTCCTATTTTTTTCGGAGAAGTTGTGCCGTGAATACCATAACCCGGCAGATTGAACCCCATCCATCTCGAGCCAAGCACATTGTCAGGGCTTTCCGCAGGCACTATAGCCTTTTCCGTATACCACACAGGGTCTACGATCTTATTTACTATCTTAAAATTTCCCACAGGGGTGGAATTGTTTTCTCCTGTTGAAACCCGGTAAACTTTTATAATATCATCATCGTTCAGTAGCGTTAATACATTCTGGGATTTATCAACCAGTATTTTGTATCTTGCCTTTGAAACCTTTAATTTAGACCTGGCTTTTATGTTGTCGCTCTTCAGAGAATTAGCAGTCTTTATAAGATCTACTGTGGTCCCGAACCTTTTTGCAATATTTATAAGCGTATCGCCAGGCTCTACTTCATAAAGCGCGTCTTTATCCGTCATGGTCTTGGAAAAAAGTATCGCAATATTAAGCTTGCCCAGTTTATCCTGAGCCTCTGATATGTTTTCTATATTCTGGTGTTTTCTAAGGATAAGCCGGTATATATCACGCGCTTTTACCAAATCATTTTTATTCTCATAAGCGCTTGCGATTTCAAAATATATCTTTCCAATAGCTTTGTCGCCGGACTTTTTCTCTGCTATCTGATCAATAATGGCCTTTGCCTCATTCAACTTTCCGTCTCTAATAAGGGCCTCTATGGGTTTTATACCTATGCCATTTCCCAAGTTCCTCATGCCAAATACAGCTAATGCCAAAAAGCCTAGCGCAACAATCCCTATCCCGACCCCAGCCAATATCCTGTTCACCATTGCCTCCTATCGATAACAAAAAAGTGCCACCAGAATCCCTATTGCAGCGCCTATAAATACCTGTATGGGCGTATGCCCCAATAGTTCTTTTAGCCTTTCCTGTTGAATGCCTTTATTTAAATATATATCCTCTATAATCTGGTTAAGGGCCTCTGCCTGGTGCCCGCTCTGTCGCCTCACTCCCTGCGCGTCAAACATTATTATAAATGCAAGAAAAAATACTATTGTAAAAAAAGGCGATGCAAAGCCATAAGTAAGGCCTACTGCTGTGGTAAGGCTAGATACAGTGGCTGCGTGGGAACTCGGCATGCCGCCTGAACCCACGAACCATCTGAAATTAAACCTCTTTTCAGCCGCAACTCCTATGGCAACCTTTATAGTCTGAGCCACCAGCCATGCTATAAGCACTGTAAAAAACATCTGGTTACTTGCAAAAACTCCCAAGCTGCCTCCTAGAATCCGTATTTTAATTTCTTAAACGCCATAATTGCGAC
>JAHJGB010000103.1 GCA_018824725.1 Candidatus Omnitrophota bacterium | reverse complement strand
TATGGGTTTGAAGGACAGGGCCGTAGATATTCTGAAAGAGGCAATAAGCATGAATCCGGATTTTTATAAAGCTTATTTAGGCCTTGGTTATGTATATATGGATAAAATGGATATAGTCAAGGCAGAAGAGTTTTTTAAAAAAGCCAGCCATCTAAGAGAAGAGGATCCTGAACCGCACTACTGCCTGGGAACTGTTTATGTAAAGAATAAAAATTATAAAAAGGCCCTGGATGAATACAGCAAGGCATTGAGGCTTGGGTTACGGGATTTTGAGGTTTATAATAAATTAGGCTTTGTTTATATAAAGAACAAAAGATTCAAAGACGCGGAGGCTGCGTTCAGGTATTCGTTAAAATTGAATAAAAATCAATCCGAACCCCATAATAATCTGGGCAATCTTTATTCCGCATTCGGCTATTTCAGATTAGCTATTAACGAATACAGAGAAGCATTGAACATGGAACCTGAAAACAAAGGCATAGCCGATAATATTAATAATACAAAAATTGAATGGGAGAAAGCGTTGGAAAATGGAGCCCACCCGGGCTCAAGCCCGGGGTTCCTTGGGCGGAATACTGAGCCCCGATAAATCGGGGCGAATGTATAAAAATGCAAAACCTTGAACCGTATGTTTCAATCATAATACCTGCGTTTAATTCCGGCTTAACGCTTGGCCACACAATAGAGGCATGTTTAAAGCAGGGTTATCCTGAAGATAAATTAGAGGTAATAGTGGTGGATGATGGTTCCGGAGACGATACTAAAGCCGTGGTTGAAAGATTTGGCGTCAGGTATATTTACCAGGAAAAAGCAGGGCCGGCTTCAGCCAGGAATAACGGCTGGAGGAATTCAAAAGGCGATGCAATATGCTTTACTGATGCGGATTGCATACCTGAACCGGACTGGGTTTCAAAATTAGTCCGGCATTATGGTATGAATGACATAGGGGCTGTGGCAGGCAGTTACAGCGTGCATGGATCACCTTATCTTTTAGATAAGTTTATTCATTATGAAATACGAGACAGGCATTCAAGGATGCCGGAATACATAAGCTCTTTCGGCACGTACAATGTAATGATTAAAAAGGCTATCCTGGAGCTTACAGAAGGGTTTAATCCGGAATATTATAGCGCAAGCGGAGAAGATACTGATCTGTCTTATAAGATAGTGAAAGCAGGTTATAAAATATATTTTGAGAGAGATGCTTTGGTGAGCCATAAAAACATATTGAGGCTGTGGAAATATCTTTTTGTTCAGTTCAGGCATGGCTACTGGAGAATGAAGCTTTACAGAGAAAATATCCCCATGATAACAAAAGATGAATACGGGTATTGGAAGGATTTTCTAGAGGTGTTACTAATTCTGATCTTAACAGCTTCATTATTTTTTGATTTTCAATACGAAGGTATATTAATAGCAGCGCTTTTCATTATACAGATTCCAGTGGCTGTCAAGATCGTTTTTGAAGGGAAGAATATTTTATATATATTTTTTTCTTTTATTACTTTTATCCGCGCTTTTGTCCGCGTAATAGGAGGCATGCTTGGGTTCGTTAAATTCTGGGTTTTCCGAATGGGATGATTTTTGGGAAAGCCGGGCAGGGAAAAAATATGATTCATGGTCTAAAAGGCGGATAGTCAGGATATTAGACAACCGCATAAAAACCGGTATGGATATTGCGGACTTAGGGTGCGGCGCAGGATTTTCTTCTTCTTATTTTATATCCCGCGGATGCAATGTTTATTCCATAGATTATTCCGAGAAGGCTCTTTGTATCGCAAAGAATGCCACTGATAATAAATCCAGGGCGTATATAAACGCTGATATCCTTGAGGCAGGGACATTGGGCTGCCTTGATGCAAAGTTTGATATAATATTTACTGACGGGCTGCTGGAGCATTATCCAAAAGAAAAACAGGATACGATTATAGGCAATATGAAAAGTGTAAAAAAAGAGCGTGGCTGTATCATAAACTTTGCGCCGAACAGGTTTTCTCTTTGGAATATGGCGAGGCCTTTTGTAATGAATATAGAAGAGAGGCCTTTTACAATGAGCGAGTTTATAGATTTACATAAGAGGAATGGCTTGAGCGTTATTTCCTCCGGCGGTATAAACGTGTTACCGTTCAAAATTTCACCGGAAAGATTGTTAGGCAGATATTTCGGAATGCTCTTTTATTGCATAGCGGTATAAGATAAATATTTACTCTGGCCTAACAGGCCTAAAGAAAAGCCTCGGGATTCGAGCGGGCACGGTGTCCTGCGGCAGCTGGGGCCATTCGGCGCTGAAATAATTTCGCCGTCCGCTACGACTTACGGCTCATTTTTTATACCGAAGGTAGTCTTGACGGCATAAAAACTTCGCCGTAATTCCTTGCGGACTCTTGCCGAAATTTTTCTAATGCGCCTCAGACCCCAGTTGCCGCAGGACGAGCGTCTTTTCGTAGGCCTATTAGGTCAGAGAAAACTTGCTAGCTTAAAATTATATGAAAATATTGTTTCTTAATCCATCTTATGGGAAAGGGTTTTGTAAGACTGCCCGCTGGTTTGCGAAGTCCAGGGCAAGAGAACAGCGGCACCCGGACTATATCTGCACTGCCATAGCTGTGCTTGAAAAAGACGGCCATGTGTGCAAGTTTATAGATGGGGCAGCCGAGGACATCTCTTTTGCCAAAACAAGGCAGGTATTCGAAGATTTCAAGCCTGATATGGCGGTTATAAATGCTACAACGCCTTCTATTGAGTCTGATTTG
>JAHJGB010000014.1 GCA_018824725.1 Candidatus Omnitrophota bacterium | reverse complement strand
TGTGGTTCCCGACTTTTTCAGGCGCTATATGTTCATAGGTTACAGGATTTTTCATGACCGCGTTAATATGCACCCCGCCTTTATGCGCAAAAGCGCTCCTGCCCGTAAAAGGCTGGTTATCCTGAGGCTTCATATTTGAAATCTCGCTTACATACCTGGACACTTCTGTTAATTCCTTAAGCCTGGATTCAGATACGCATTTATATCCCAGTTTTAACTGAAGATTAGGAATAATACCGCACAAATCTGCATTACCGCACCTTTCCCCATAACCGTTTACAGTGCCCTGCACAATCCCTGCGCCTGCTTCAACCGCAACTATGGTATTTGCCACAGCCAACCCGCCATCGTTATGAGCATGGATGCCAAGAGTAACATCGCGGCATTCGCTGGAAACCGCCCTGACAATGACAGCTAATTCATTTGTAAGCATGCCGCCGTTAGTATCGCACAAAACCACTGCATCGCATCCTGCGTTTACAGCCGAATGCAGAGTTTCCAGCGCGTAATTTTTATTCCGCAGATACCCGTCGAAAAAATGCTCTGCGTCATAAAATACATATAGATTTTTAGACTTAAGAAATTCTATCGTGTCCCTGATCATCTTGAGGTTTTCCTGCAGAGACACCCTGAGTATGTCTGTTACGTGCATATCCCATGTCTTGCCAAAGATTGCGACAGAACTTACGCCTGATTTTATGAGTGCCCGGAGGTTTTCATCGTCCTGAGGGCTGATCTTCGGACGCCTGGTGCTGCCGAATGCTACAACCTCGGAATTCTTGAATCTAAGCTTCTTTGCCTGTTTGAAAAATTCCATATCCTTTGGATTAGATCCCGGCCAACCTCCTTCTATATAATGAATCCCAAAATCATCTAATTTTTTAGCGATCTTGACCTTATCCATTACAGAGAAAGAAATACCCTCTCCCTGCGACCCGTCCCTCAATGTAGTATCGTAAACTTTAATCTCTTTCATATTACACCCTTCACCAAGTTTATTTCTTCCCCAGCCCAAACGCTTTATGCAACGCAATCACTGCTTCATCCGCATATTTTTTATTTATTACGCACGATATCTTGATTTCAGAGGTTGATATCATGTCTATATTTATCTTTTTTGAGGCCAGGGCCCCGAACATCTTTGCCGCAACTCCGGAATGCGTCTTCATGCCCACGCCTACTATAGACACCTTCGCTATCTCATTATTATACACTACGCCTTTTGCCTTCACAGACCTCACTATTTTAGACATCATATCTTTTGTCTTATTAAGTTCAGCCACAGGCACTGTAAACGAAAGGTCTGTGTAGCCGCGCCTGCTTATATTCTGAATTATCATATCAACATTTATATCGTGCTTTGCTATATCTGTGAATATTTTCGCTGCTATGCCCGGCCTGTCAGGCACATCGCAGATAGTCACCTTTGCTTCTCCTTTATTCGCGGTCACGCCGCTCACGAGAACATCCTCCATTGCCTTAACCTCCTTTGAAATAATCGTTCCTTCTTTATCAGTAAAACTTGACCGTATATGCAGCGGCACTGAATATTTTTTCGCTACCTCCATGGACCTTGCCTGCATGACCTGCGCGCCAAGAGAAGCCAGCTCAAGCATCTCCTCGTAGCTGATGCGGGAAAGTTTTTTTGCGTCTTTTACGATCCTTGGATCAGCGGTATATACGCCTTCAACATCTGTATATATTTCGCACACGTCAGCTTTCAGCGTTGTGGCGATAGCAACTGCTGTAAGATCTGATCCTCCTCTTCCCAGAGTGGTAATCTCCTGGTCAGCGTTCATGCCCTGGAAACCTGCCACTATGACTACTTTTCCTTTCTTAACCTGCTCAGCTATCCTGTCCGCGCTTATCTTTAGAATCTTTGCCTTTGTGTGAGTGCGGTCTGTAATAATGCCTACCTGCGGGCCTGTAAAAGATATTGCGTCAACGCCTATCTTATGTAAGGCCATTGCCAGAAGCGCCACACTTACCTGCTCGCCCGTGGATATCAGCATATCCAATTCCCTGTCGCTTGGCTTATCCGTAATCTTACCCGCAAGCTCTAAAAGCTCCTCGGTAGTATCGCCTAAAGCAGAAACTATGACCACCACCTTATGGCCTTTCTTTTTATATTTTGCGATACGGTTTGCTACGTTTTTTATCCTGTCTGTATTCTCTACGGAACTGCCGCCGTATTTTTGAACAATCAAAGAATTCTGCATTTCAATCCCTTCTTCTTTATCGCGCATATCACATCAGACACCATGAGAATCGCCAGGACTATAAGCGCCATGGTTATAAACGCAATTAAATAATTCTTATTCCTGATCCCATCCAAAACCTGGAATAAAAGAGCTGCCAGCGCGGTGATAAGCA
>JAHJGB010000013.1 GCA_018824725.1 Candidatus Omnitrophota bacterium | reverse complement strand
GGGTAGAATATTGGCTCGGTAGTCTTGTATAAAAACTGCACTATTGGATTGTATGTGGCTGCGCTAAGCTGTATAGGTTATAACTTTATCTCTTAACGCAAGCAAGCCTATTATATAGAACATAACACCAAATATCAAGAAAATAGGAAAATTACGCGGGGATTAAACTCGATTCCTCTTTGGAAACTATAACGCCATCCCTGAGATAAATAATCCTGGTAGCTTGAGAGCCAAGCTCATTATTATGTGTAGTCAAAACTACTGTCAAACCGTCTTTTTGATTTAATCCTTGTAAGATTTGAAATATCTCTTTACCAGTTTTCGTATCCAAGTTTCCTGTCGGTTCATCGGCAAATAGTATTTTAGGAGAAATTACAAGAGCCCTGGCAATAGCCACCCTTTGCTTTTCCCCTCCGGATAACTGCGTCGGTAGATGATTTATACGATGACCAAGCCCTACTTTATTAAGCAGTTCAATGGAGTGCCTTTTATTTACTATTTTCCTGGAAAAATATAAAGGCAATTCCACATTTTCTAAAGCAGTAAGGCTTGGAATAAGCAAAAAATCTTGAAAAACAAAACCCAAAAATTTACGCCGCATGGATACGAGCGTATTTTCATTGGCATAAGAAACATCTTTCTCCATTATAGTAAGTTTTCCACTTGTAATCTTTGCCAGGCATCCAAGGCTATCGAGAAGAGTAGTTTTCCCAGAGCCGGAAGGCCCCATTATAGCGATAAAATCTCCCGGAAATATCTCCAGGTCAATATCTCTTATAGCTTTTATCTTCTCGGCCGGGAGGTTATAGATCTTGGTCAATTTTTCTGTTTTTATAATAGGTTTTTTCATATCTATTCTCCTGAACGTATAGCTTCTATCGGTTTCATGAGCGATGCCCTAAGCGCCGGATATATCCCAGCCACAAGGCCCATTACCAGAGTCGCGAGTAAAGAAATAACAAGAAAAGATGGTTTTATTAATACGAGTTTTCCAGCTGGGGCGTAAGGAAGTACTGTTCTTATGATATGCTCTACTAAACTGCTTCCTATGCCTGCAAGCGCTGCGCCTAATATGCCTCCTAAGCCGCATATCAGTATGGTCTCTGTCCAGATTATTTTAAATATATCGCTCCAGGATGCGCCAAGTGCTTTCATGACGCCTATTTCTTTAGTACGTTCAAATACTGACATTAGAATGGTATTAGTCACACCGATTACTGCGATAAATATGGCAATAAGCGCTACAGAGCCTGCCATTGCCCTGGCAGAAGATACGAGGTTAAGAATTGTTCCACGCACCTGGGCAAGGCTTACTATCTGTATACCCGGTTCGTCATACAGATCCTCTTCGAATTTTCCGATAGTACGAATATCCTTGAGTTTTATTCCGATGCCGGTAAGTTTATTGGGGAGCTTGAATATTTCCTGGGCTTTAGAAAGAGGCATGAATATCATACCGTCATCCTGAGTACCTGTTCTTTCAAAAATCCCTACTATTTTCATAACCTTTTCCGCGCCCGGGATAAAGATCTGGTCGCCTACTGAACGCTGTTCTACCTCGGCTGCTTCATAGCCCATTATTGCCTCATCCGCGTTATTTGAGCTGAACCATCCGCCTGATTTAAATTTTGACCAGGGCTTTAAATCCAAATAGGATTTTTCGATGCCCATATAAAGTGTAAATGCGCCTCTTCCCTCCGGGCCTTCCTGGTTATAAACGCTTGAAACAAGCTGAGGCGTAATTTTGTCAATGCGATTATCGCTAGTAATACGTTTATATACACTATCCTCCATATACCTAAGCCCGCCTCCTCCTTTAAGCATGAGAGTTGCCGCCTCATATGGACAGCCTTTGGCAGTGACAAGTAAATGATACCCTAATTTATTAATATCATTATCCAGCCCTTTCTGATACCCGGCATCAAATCCAAACAGGCTCACAAGCACAGCCACCGCAACTGCTACTCCGCTAACTGTAAGAGTAGTTCTTATCTTTTTTCTGCTGAGATTTTTGAATGCTATACCCAAAACGTTCATTTTAATTCAACCCCCTCCCCTACTATCTCTATTTGAGTGCCTTCTTTTCTTAATCTGCCTTGCGCAGTAACTTCTTTGCCTCTAACTTGAGGTATCGCAAAATATGAAGGGTGTAGGTTAACATAGACAATGCCTGTATTATCCTTTAAATAAAACCATCCGCCCGCGGGACACTCATCAGTAATCTTGCCCTGGACTTTCACTGATTTATCTTTAAAATTATCCGGAGTGGATAAAATATTTCCGATAGGGGTGACTTTTTCTTCTGTTATCTTTTCCCCGTATAGTTTTTCCCTCTGGCCGCATCCTCCAAAGGATCCTATCGTAAACACAGTCGCCAGTATTAAAATAATAATACTGATATTTTTCATACGCGCCTCTTTTCTATTTTATAGCTATTTTTTAAGCCTGAGCTCATTTAAGAGTATCATATTCTTTTTCAAGCCTCGCAATGTAGCGAGAAAATCCTCATGGCTTTTTATGCTGGGATTGGTTATATTTATATTGCCTTTAATAAAATCGTCCAGCGTAAGACCTATGAATTGCTTTGTAAAATTCTTATCCATGAACTTAGCTGCCTCCGGCGAAGACATCTTCTGGTAAAAGAAATCCAAGATCCTGCCGTTCAAGTCTGTGGCCAGTATCAACTGCATGCCTCCATACTTACCCTTCTGGTTTACGCCATGGATATAAGCAATAATATCTTTTCCTTTAAGGATATCATAAAAAGCATACGGCACATCTATTGTCTCATATACATTGTCGAATCTATCTCCCAGTTCTTTTTCTATATTCCTATAAAGCTCCGGACCGCCAATTTCTTCTATGGTAATGAATTCGGTGCGGTATCCGGTAGACTCAGGGAAAAGCCTTTTTACATCCCTGTCAGGATCATTCAGGCTGCAGCCTGTTGCGGCAAAGGCGCATGTATAAAAATTAGATAAAAATAAAATAATTATAATGATCTTGGACATCACGCCCCCTTACAACTTATTATAATCCATAAAAATAAAGCTGTACTAAAAATTTATCTTCCTCTTTTTGCCCGGACATATTGAAATCATGCGAGAATGCAGTCCGTAACGTAGTATTTTGATTTAACTTGTAAGAAGCCCCAAGCGTCAAAGTAGAATCGTCGGAAGAACCCCTTCCTAATTCATTTATCCATGACTGGAATTGAAGTTCTATTTTACAGTTTTGATATTCGGGCAAAGTATAATCTATTTCCCCAAGATAACCCAAGACATCATTATGATCGTCTGCGCCATAAGCAAGTTCTCCCTTAAAAAGATACGGGCCAAAAATATATTGAGTATCGAGACCTATTCTTTTCTTTAATATGGCGTCATTGGACCGGGGCCTTTCTCTGGGCCATGTCCATATTCCCATATATTCCAATACCTTACCATAAAGAAAAGACATCCCGTATTGAAAATTTTGGGTTGAGGGCGAACCTATCCTGGTAGTTAATAAAAAACTCTGATCTTTCCTGTATATACTCATCCCTGAGCCAAACTGCAGGGCAGTTTTATAATCAAACTTTGATAAAGAACCTTCCAGGCCTATTCCCCAGTCTTTTTTAAACCCAATATCTTTCATCGCCAATGTCTGCAGGAGTGTCCCGTGTGTATCTACCTGAGGCTCTAGGCCAAATGCAGGGTCAAAATGACCTAGTCGTAATTTTTTGTCGTAATCAACTTTATACAAAAGCCAGGCATTGTGTATCTGAATGCCCCAAGCATCTTCAGTATTCTCCATACTGTCATAGCCGATACGCATCTGTAAATCCGTAGTCAGATAATCGCCGTAATCATTTGAGAATTTTCTGTAATCTTCAAAACCGACTGAATTAACCAGCTCTAAGCTTTTACCAACCCAACGGTCCCTGTCTGAATAACCGCCAATAAGATTCACTTCTTTATAAAAAAGCGAATCATTGGCAAATACCGGCTTATTTAAAACCACGGTTAAAATAACGGCTAATGAGTATAAAAACTTAATCTTCATTTTTATTTTGGCGCTACATTAGTTTGCCTGGACTCTAATTCCTGGTTTACCTTATCAATATATTTCTGCGGCTCTTTTTTAAATGCTTCAATGCATCCCGCACAACAGAAATTATACACCTTCCCCTTGTATTCATAGGTTGCCTTACTAGCTTCATCGATTGGCTCGCCTAAAACAGGGCAGGTTTTGTTCCCAACATCAATAGCCCCTGAACCAGATGCAGTACTCGCAGCCGCAGCACTTTCCTGGCCGCACCCGCCGTAGGAGGCAAATGCAAAACCAAAACTAATCATAGTAAACACAGCTAATCCCAGAATTATCAAATAAATATTTTTCATAAATTCCTCCTGTCTCAGGATGTTTTCCTGAATTTTGATATTAATTCTACAATCTCGTTTATTTTTTCCTGTTTATCTTTCTCGGACTTGCCTTTAAAAGACTGAATAACGCATCCTTCCGTATGTTTTTTGAAAATCTCGTTTTCTACCCTGTAGAGCGCGCCTATAATAGAATGTATCTGAGTAAGGATATCGACGCAATATCTTTTCTCGTCAATCATTCTTTGTATGCCCCTTACCTGGCCCTCGATCTTTTTAAGGTATCCGAGCTGGCTTTCATGAGTGGTTATCTGTTTCATGGTATGGCCCTCCTTTCAATGCAAGTATACCATACCACCCTACCCTATGTCAAGCTATTTAAAAAACTTTTCCCCTTGCGCCCAGTTTTCGCCTGACACTTCATCAATAACCAGATACATGTATTCCTTAGGCTTATTTGCTACCCTTAGAAGAGTATCTGAAAATTCTTTGGCTATCTTTTCTTTATATCAAGAATAATTGGCAAATTAGAGATAAAGTTATAGCGAGAATTTGTCCATTTTGTCCGCTATTTTATAGAGATAAATTATGTAACTGTTTGAGAAATAAAAGCTTGCAGGATGCCCATCCCGGAAAGGCGGACATAAAGGCTTATTTACATCTTCTTGCCTTTAAAAAGCGGCTAGTTTTTGCACCGGTCGTGACAGCATCATTATTTTCCAATATACTTGTTCTTTATCGACTCTATCATTTGGCCTAATGACTGCCTGACCTGGCTGACACTATTTATTTGAGGGACTTGTTTATTATTATTTGAGAGGTATCTCTTAAATTCACCGATGATAATTTCATTGGGCAACGAATCAATGATGGCGTATAATTTCTGCTTGTCTAATGATTTTATTTTTGAGACCGCCCCTTCTTTGCTTATATCTTCATTCAACCCATAGTTAATGTTAATAAAAGAAACTTTCGAGATGTGTTCATAAAAATCAAGATAGAACCAGTGAAAACTTTCCTCATCCATTTTGTTAATTCTATCTATATTTTCTTTTTTTAATATCTCAATATCCGTGGTTGAAACATAGGCCTTGGCTAATATTTTGAATATAAAAGCAAAGATTGCATCTTTAGGGCTATCTTTCCGACTGCTACTTGCCTGAGAATCATTACTAGCTACATCATTATAGGCACCTGATTCTTTTTCCTCCTGAGAAAAACCAGGATTCTGCACGAAAAAGATAATCATCGTAACTGCCAAAATAACTGTTTTTTGTAATACGTTAAGCCGGAACGAATACTTCATCATATTGAGAATAGTCTTTTAGCCCTTTTCCCTCAAGGGGTTTAAATGAATATTTACTAAAGAAATCATAAATGTCCTGCGTCTGATAACCACTGACGCGAAGTAAATCCCGGGTAATCTCCACAATGAAAGTAGCGTCATGCAACAGATCCATCGCGTTTTCCAGCCCCTTTAAAACTGATATCTCATCACCTTCCGTGTCTATCTTTACGCATCGCACCAAGGCCAACTCTGCCGAAGAAAGCACATCTCTGATAGGTAGGAATTCGGCCTGAATACGGCCTATGCTTCTTTCTATACTATACCGTGAGTTTGCCCCCGTATTGCCTAAAAAAGAAATATTAAGATAATAAGGCTTCCCGTGCTCAGCAATACCCTTATTAAATGCCTTTATATTATAGAAATTATTAATTCCTATGTGCCGGATTAATTTTTTATATTCTCTAGGTGACGGCTCAAAGCTAAAAACCCTTCCCTTTTTCTTCAACAGCTTAGCTGCTAAAAGTGACATATAACCAAAATGCGCGCCTATATCAATGAAATTCCCTCCATCCTTAAGCGCATTAAGTATTGCGTCCGCTACATATGAATCATGGCCATATCCTTCTATAAGCTGCCTATCTAAGGCGCAAACAGGCGACAGAAGTAAGTTTATCCCGGCAACATTGTAAAGGGCATCACCAACTAAAGAATGCACTAAAACACCTAAACGATATTTACCTCTTTTAAACGAAACATTATGCAAATAAAATAAATATAATTTATGCGTGAGTATTTTTAAAGAATTTACATTCATTTTGGTTAATTGCCTTGATAAAAGTATACATTCTTTTGATTTTCTGCACAAGATAATTTGATTATAAATTTTATTTTAATATTGCCGCTTGAATGGTAAACTATAATAAAAGTTTACGCATATAAGTGGCTGGATTTTAATTTTCCAGATTATTTTAACATATTGTGTTAGAATAATTTATATTATATAGCTCGATTTATGATTAAAAAAACTGTTTCTAGAGTATTTATCATTATAATATCTATAGCCTTTCTACAGGTATTAGGGACACTAATCCTGGCACGCAATCTCCCTAAGCCAGAGATGGGCCTGTTCAGGCTCATCCTCACCATAGTGGAACTGACGAGCATCATCAGCCTCATGGGCATAGATTATTCTTTGGTGCGATTTTTTTCTTCTTCTGAGATGCCGTTTGATAAGTACAATTGGAAATATTTTTTAAAAAAAATACTTTTATTTTCCGCTTTGCTCATTTTTATAATCGCATACGCCGTCAGCCTGCTATATAGCTTTAACCTATTTATCAGCCTTTCTATAATATTTACCCTTGTAATGATGGTCCCGATCTTTATCCTGTCTTCTTTTTTGCGGGCAAAAAAGAATTACACTTTGGCTATTTTTTTCAGCCGAATACATATGATAATATTTTTTTTATTTCTCTTCGCTTTATTTATATCAAAAATCATATCATTTCAAAACGCGCTTTTTTGTTACGCGCTATCTGTAGTAACGGCGAATATTATTGTAGTCAGTTATTGCCTGAAAAATATACCGTCAGGGTCTACCCCTATCCCCTTCTCTGTATTAAAAAATGGCCTTTACTATTTTGGCATAGGGATATCTTTAATGACCATTTTACAGGCCGGGCCTTTATTTATAGCTAAAATGCTCTCATATAAAGACGTAGCTATATTCGCGGTGATTGCCTCCATCATGCGCCTGTTTGAATTTGTCCAGGATTCTTCTTATTACGTTCTGGCCCCGCATTTAAATACGCAAAAAAATATTCAAGCGAGAAAGATTTTTTTTATAATCGCGTCTTTAGCTATCGCGGTAGCATCTATATACGTTGTATTGGGTAAAACAGCGGTGCATCTACTTTTTGGGGGACGTTACGATGAAGGCGTTTATCTGCTTCCATTTTTTATCGGCATGGGCGTCATGCGCACGCTATATGTCCTGCCTGCCAGTATAATCGGAGGAAAAAGCTCTGAAAAGACGCTGCGTAATCAATTTTATTTTACCATAATAGCGGCGGCGTTAAACATATGCCTGGTATATCTATTCATACAAAAATGGCAGTTAAAAGGCGTAGCGCTGGCTAACATTATCAGCTGGTCAGTAATACTTATTGGCTCTGTATTAGGTACAGCCAGGTATATGAAAAATATAAAAATACAGGAAGAGAACAGTTGCTCTTACACTTAAATGCATAAAGACATCTTTATCTCTATGATCATACCGTCTAAAAACGAAGAGAAAAACATATCCCGCTGCCTGGATTCTCTTATCAAAAATGTCCCGCCATACTTTAGATCAGAGATAATCCTGGCGGATTGCCATTCAAATGATAAGACTACAGAAATAGCTAAAAAATACCCTATAAGAATACTGCAGCTAAAATCAGGTTGGCAACATTCAGCTGCAGCTGCCCGCTATATCGGAGCCAGGTTCGCCAAAGGAGAATTTATATTTTTTATAGACGCGGATATGACGCTTGAGCCTGGGTTTATGGAAGAAGCTATTGACATCCTGATCAAAGAGCATCATGTAGCAGCAATCGGAGGTAAAGGAAAAGAGCTCTACATAAAGGATGGTAAAATATCCGGAGAAATATCAGATCTATACGGCACTAAGGATAGGATAAAACAAGCCAGGTTCTTAGGAGGAGCTGGTTTATATAAAAAAGCCCCTCTTCTTGAATGCGGAAATTTTAATCCTTACCTATACGCTTCTGAGGAAAATGAATTAGCCCAAAGGTTGCGTAAAAATAATTATTCCTTTATCTTTATCCCCCGTCCAATGATCACGCACTATACCGTACCTACAAACGAATGGGAAGAATTTATAAGAAAAAAAAGAATGCATCTATTCATAGGTATAGGCCAGGGCCTGCGCATCTCGCATTCGTTCAGATATTTATGCGAAACTTTATTTTACTACAAAGAATTTCTATTCTTTTTATTTTTCATTTTATACTCTATAATCATGGCAATAAGCGCCTTTATTTTAAAAGAAAAAATCTACGCCTTGTTTATTATATTGCCTGTTTGCATTTTATTTTTATATCTACTATTTAAAAAAAGAAGCATCGAGCAGGCCGGTATCAGCCTTATAAAGTGGGCCATGATATCAATAGATATATTTCGTGGTTTATTAAAAAGGCCCCTGGATCCAAAGGCCTACCCAACTGATCCAGACAATATTTGACATGTTTAAAGACAACACTATAATCTGCATTTCCACTATTGACTGGGGTTTTTTATGGCAACGCCACCAGATATTCATGCGCAGGTTCTCCGAATCAAATAATCGCGTGTTTTATCTGGAAAATATAAATCCAAACCCAGAAATAAATATGTCTCTTATCTCAAAGGCGTTTAAGCGAATAGTAAGGGTAATATCCGGCCCAAAAATAAAAGAGAAAAAAACCCCTGAAAATCTCACTGTAATCACTCCTTTTATCATCCCTTTTAAAAACAGGGTCATTTGTTTTCTCAATGAGAATATATTTTTTAAAATTTTATTGCTATATCTCCGCCTAAAAGGAGTAAATAACCCTATTGTCTGGACATATATAAGCACTTCATCTGCATTAAAGCTAATAAAAGGCCTGAATCCAAGTCTTTTGGTGTACGACTGCGTATTCGATGTCTCTCTCCACCCTGGGTCGTCAAAGGATATAGCTATTTCCGAAAAAAAACTTATCAGCGCAGCTGATCTGATATTTACGGACAATCGCTATCTTTTTAAAAAATGTAAGGGCCTCAACGCTAACACGCATCTCGTGCCCCCTGGAGTAGACTTTGAAAACTTTCAGCATCATAAGGCAGGTTCCAATGCCAGGTTTCTGGATGATATAAAAAAACCGCGTATTTGTTTTTTTGGCGGAATTGACGAGATACGATTAGACCTGGAACTGATAGCCTTCATAGCTAAAAAAAGGCCGGACTGGAGTATCGTGCTGCTTGGACCAGTAATAAAAACAGATATATCGCCTTTGAAATTAGAAAATATCTTCATAAAAGGGCCTGTAGAACACGGCCAATTAACCGGATATCTTGCAAAAATGGACACTCTTATACTGCCTTACAGGATTATACCCTTTTCCAAATCCATTTTTCCTGCTAAGATATTCGAGTGCCTTGCTACAGGAAAGCCTGTGGTATCTACGCCTCTGGAAGAATTGAGCTTCCTGAATAATGGGCCTATAAAGATGGCTTCTTCTAAAGAAAATTTTTTAAAAAATATAGAGGAAACCCTTGTTTCCGATACAGAGGAAGCCAAAAAAGAAAGGCTTAAAATAGCTCGAGATAATTCCTGGTCTGTAAGATTAGAAATCCTGGAAAATGCGCTTCAGGAAACAATGGCTAAAAAACAAAAAAGGACCTCTTAATGAAAGGCTGATCTATATGAAAAAACTAATAATCCTCGCTCTTATAGCAGGGATCTGTATCCCGCTTTTAGCCCGCACCAGAGAATTTTATTATTTATCAAGTCTGATCATAGCAGGCACCCTATTCTTTTCTATAAAAAAGAAATCCATGACATTGATAGATTTCTTGATACTTTTTCTAATAACAATTCCGCTTCATACATTCCGTTTCGGGGGCACAGAGCATTTCATAAGGCTCAGCGAAATAGCTTTTGTGCCGCTATTCTTATTCTGGGTCATGACAAGATTGCTTAATAAAGATGAGGAACCCGTAGTGATAAGGAAAGAATTTATCCTCTTAGCCTTTTATTTATTAATAAACATAATATCTGCAAAAAATTCCATGCTTCCAATGATAAGCGTCAAAAGGATATTGATCCTCGCATATTTATTTTTGTTTACATACATGATCTCTGTCATTATAAATAAAAAAGAAAAGCTAATCGCGATAATAAAAGCTACGTTATGGATTTCGAGCATCTCCTCTATAATCGCTGCAATACAAAGCGTCTTCCCTCAATTTATTATTTTCCAGTCCGTACCCATAGGGACAGCTTTCGGCATAACGTTTTACAGGGCCGGGGTAGGCTGGCATGACCCTAATTATTACGCCCTTTACCTGGCCATGAATGCATGCCTCACGCTGAGCCTTTTATTGGCTGATTACGGTAAAAAATACAGACTTCTAAAGATATGTTTTGCGCTCCAGATAATTGGAATAATCGCTACATTTTCCCGCACAGCTATGATAAGCATTGTCTTGGCATCGCTTTATCTTTTAATTTTCTATGGAAGAAGAAAAATCGCTTTGACTGTATTCCTGTCTGCTATAATAGCATTGTCCATAGCAGTATCTTCTGTGGCTATTATTTACAAAAAATATCCTCTCCTCGCCTCTACTGTATACAGGGTAGCGGAAAAAGAACAACTGGTTAAACAGCCTACATTGATCACAGGGCACAGATACGCAGCCTTTAAAGCAAACTGGGCTATGTTTTTAGATCATCCGATATTGGGCGTAGGCCCTTTTATGGCGATGTATGCTTTCAATAAATATAAACCATTTGGTTATGATTATCCAAACGAGCAGCTAGCATCCCATAATCAATACCTGCAGCTTCTATCTGAAAAAGGCATATTTGGATTTATCATATTTTTAGGGTTTATATTCATTATGATCAAAAATATCAATAGATTTATAAAATACCTGCCTCCGGGCAATGAATACAAGGCGCTCTTATTAGGTTTCAAGTCAGCTATATTTGTTTACCTTATATCTTCCTTAGTCCTGGAGACTTCTTATGAGCTTCAATTTTGGCTGATTATAGGCCTAAGCATGGCTCTTCTAAATATAATCAAAAAGGAACATGTAAATGCCTGAAAAAACCTTATTGTTTATAGACCAATATTCAAATTTTTCCGGAGGACAAAAAGTCCTGCTAAATATAATAAGCGCGTTCTCCGAAAAAGGCCATAGGTGCCTGGCAGTCCTTCCTCAAAGAGGGGCTTTTAGCGATAAAATAGAAAACCTGGGCGCTAAAGTCATCCCCTTCCCTATCGGATACTACAGCATCACAAAAAAAAACCCTTTTGATTTTATAAAATATTTTTTAAGATTCCCGATATTAGTATTTTTATTGATCCGATTAATAAAAAAAGAAAACATAGCGCTGGTTTACGCTAATGGCGCCAGGGTTTTTACGTGGGCTACCTTGGCCTGTTCAATAGTAAACACCCCTATTGTCTGGCATGTGCATAGCGTATTCTCCGAAGGAGCTGCAAAATACTTATGCAGACTGTTTGGCAGGTTTAAGATAGTTAAAAAAATATTCGTTGTATCAAAGGTAGCTGCATCGTCTTTATCCGGCCTAAACGACAAAATAGAGATACTGTATAACGCCGTAGCAGAAACAGGTTATATCAAAAAATCCCAAAATATATTAAAAAAAGAATATGGCCTTAACAATGACGCATTCCTAGTGGCTAGCGTAGGGATACTTGAAGAATGGAAAAACCAGTCTGACCTTATTAAAGCTGCAAAATTTATAAAAGACGCCGGCAAAACTAATATCTATTTTTTCATCGTAGGGGATTCTTTATACGCAAACAATGAGAAATATAAACTTGAACTAAAAAAAATGGCTGCTGATATGGGCTTAAAAAATAGGGTCATCTTTACAGGTTTTCGTAAAGACATTCCTGATATCATGGGCTCCCTGGACATCCTGGCCATATGCTCTAAAGATCCTGATCCCTGCCCCATGGTAAGCCTTGAGGCTGCATCCTTAGGCAAAGCAGTCATATCCACTGACTCAGGAGGAGTAAAAGAGATTTTTGAAGAGAATAAAGAAGCTTTATTCTATAAAACATGCGGGTTTGAAAGCCTGGCAAATAAAATCATCTATCTTTTTGAAAATAGAAATATTCTGAATACCATAGGCGATAACGCCTGTATGAAAATCAAAAAAAATCATAGCCTTAAAAATTATTTGGACAACATAGTGGCTTCCACAGAAATATTTATTTATGAAAATAGATAAGCGAATAGAAAAGGTCCTTTTGATAATGCCCCCTGCTGCTATCGCAGCGGAATATACAAAAGAGATCCAGCCTCCCCTCGGCCTTGCGTATATTGCAGCATGCCTTGAAAAAACTTACCAGGTCAGGATCCTGGATGCAGCGTGTGAAGGTTGGGCTCAAGAAAAAAAAGGGCCTGGTAATCTTATAACTTATGGTTTGCCTTTTGAAAATATAAAAGAAACCATAGAAGATTTCAAACCGGATGTCGTGGGCGTATCGTGCCTTTACAGCATGCAGCATAAAAATGCGCATAAGGTATGCGAGATCGCAAAGACCGTCAATAAAAATATTCTTACTATAATGGGCGGGGCCCATCCTACCAGCCTGCCGGAAAAGACGCTTGAAGACAAAAATGTAGATATAGTCATCCTCGGAGAAGGAGATTTTTCAACAAAAGAACTGCTGGATACTGCAGATAAAGGCGAGAATATATCTCATATAGATGGGATAGCTTTCAGAGAAGCTGAAAAAATAAAGGTCAATCCTAAGACAACCTTCATAAATGATCTGGATTCAATACCTTTCCCCGCAAGGCATCTCTTGCCCATGCAAAAGTATTTCAGCATAAATATGCCCCATGGCGTATCTTCCAGGTTTTCTCCTAATACCCCTCTTATCACATCCAGGGGTTGTCCGGCTAATTGCATATTCTGTTCCATACACTCAATATGGGGTTATAAATACAGGGCAAGATCTGTTGAGAATATCATACAAGAATTAAAGTCTTTAAAAGACACTTACGGGATATGCGAAATACAGTTTGAAGACGACAATCTTACGTTCGACAAAAAAAGGGCTGGCCGCTTATTTGACCTCATGATAGAGGAAAAACTCGGCATCAGCTGGACCACGCCCAATGGCGTAGCAATGTGGAGCCTTGACAAGGAACTGCTTTTAAAGATGAAGCAAAGCGGGTGTTACAGGCTTTGCCTTGCTATTGAGTCAGGCGACCAGAAAATGCTTTATGAGACAATAAAAAAACCTCTTGATCTCAATAAAGTAAAAGAATTGGTGCGCTGGATAAACCTGTACCGCTTTGAGACTGACGCATTTTTTGTAGTCGGCTTTCCCAATGAGACAAAAGAACAGCTTGAAAACACCTTTAAATTTGCTCATCGCCTGAAAGTAGACAATGTAAGTTTTTATATAGCTACTCCGTACCCTGGCACAGAACTCCTTGATATCTGTCAAAAAAATGGTTATTTGCCAAAAGATCATTCTCTATCCGATTTAGGTATAAAAAAAGCTACCATCAATACGGCCCATTTCACTCCTCTTGAGCTGGAAAAAATGGTAGCATGGAACACCTTAAAATATAAACTTAACTTGATCTGGCATAACCCTATAGCTTTCTATAGAAAAGTAATAAAAAGATTCTTTAAAACACCCCTGTATTTTTTAATTCTTACAAGAAAGATGTTAAGAAAGGCCTTTGGCATATAGACAAATGAAAGTTTTATTATTGAATCCTCCTTTTTTCCCAAGGTTCTCCCGCTCGCAGCGCAGCCCTGCTGTTACAAAAAGCGGAACTCTATATTATCCTTTTTGGCTTGCATACGCTGCCGGGGTCTTGGAAGAGGGCGGATTTGAAATCAGTTTATTGGACGCCCCTGCCAAAAATATTTCGCTTAACGACACATTAAAAATAGCAAAAGATATTTCTCCGGAACTGATAATCATAGATACCTCTATCCCCAGCATATATAACGACATTGACGCGGCAGAAAAACTAAAATCTCTTCTGCCAAACTGCTTTATATTGCTCGTAGGTACACATGTATCAGCGCTACCTGGAGAAACATTGGGGCTTTCCAGCAAAATAGACGCTGTAGCAAGAGGCGAATATGAGATGACTGCCCTGGAACTGGCAAATAATATAAGAAAAAATAACTTATCTTTGGATACTGTTCGCGGGCTCAGTTATATAAAATCAGGCGCCCTGACGCATAATCCAGCGAGAGACCCCATATCAGCTCTGGATAAATTGCCCTTTGTAAGCAAAGTCTATAAAAAATACCTGGATCCAAAAAATTACTTTTTTGCGGCAAGCGTATATCCGGAGGTGCAGATATTTACTGCAAGAGGCTGCCCTTTCAGATGCTTTTTCTGCATGTGGCCTCAATCTTTTCAGGGAAGGATATATCGCACCAGGACGCCTCAAAACGTATTGGAAGAATTTTTATATATAAAAAACAATATGCCTGAAGTTAGCGGCGTAGTCATAGAAGACGATACATTTACTATAGATAAAAACAGGGTCAGGGTCATTTGTGAACTTCTTATAAAGCATAAAGTTAATCTAAAATGGAATGCGAATGTCAGGGCGGACCTGGATATAGAAACAATGAAAATAATGAAAGCTAGCGGCTGCTATCTAATAATAGTGGGCATAGAAAGCGCTGAACAGTTTATCCTTGATAATATAAATAAAGGGATAAACGCGGCATCTATACAGGAATTTTTTGACAATGCAAGAAAAGCCGGGCTTTTAGTCCATGCAGCCTTTATGGCAGGAAACCCGGGAGAGACCAAAGAAAGCTTAAAAAAGACTCTTGATGCAGCAAAAAAGTTCCTGCCCGACACTGTCCAGTTCTTCCCGCTCATGACTTATCCAGGCACCAAGGCTTATGAGTGGGCGAAAGAAAACGGGTTCCTGAAAATAAACTCATTCAGGGATTACCTCACAAAAAATGGTTTTCATAGATGCGTGATAGATCTGCCCAATTTAAGCGGAAAAGACCTGCAGGAATGGTGCGATAAAAGCAGATTTTCTTTTTATTTCAGCCCGAGATATATCTTCTATAAATTAAAACAAATGCCTTCAAAAGAACACCTGATAAGGACATGTAAAGCATTTGTCCCTTTAATAAAATATATATTAAGAAAGTTTTTTATTTTAAAATGACACATATAATTTTCTGGTTAATCTTATTTATAATTTTTTATACCTATCTTGGTTATATAGGTATATCTATTTTATTGGCTAAGGTTTTTGGAAAAAAGCCTCTTACAATGGATTTTTTCCCGGAGATCTCTATCATCATATCATGTTATAATGAGGAAAAAGTAATACGCCAAAAAATTGAAAACACCCTTTCTCTGGAATATCCTAAAGAAAAACTTGAAATAATAATAGCGTCCGAATCCACTGATGGCACAAATTCAATTGTATCTGAATTTAAAAATAGAGGCGTAAAACTTTACGCCTATGATGATAGGATTGGTAAAACAGGGCTTTTATACAGGACTGTCCCTAAGGCAATCGGGGAAATTGTAGTTTTTTCTGACGCAAACGCTCTATATAAAAAAGATGCTATAATAAAAATTGCCAGGAACTTTTATGATAATAAAGTAGGCGCTGTAGTAGGCTGCCTTATAATAAATAACCTTGAGGCGTCATCTATAAGTAAAGGAGAATATACCTATAAAAAATATGAAATGCTTTTAAGGGAATCCAACGGTTTATTAGGTCGCGTCTTAAATGCAGATGGTTCTATATTCGCTATTAGAAAAAATCTATACATGCCTATAAGCCCTGAGAGAGGAGATGATTTTGAACTTATAATCCGCATACTTATAAACGGATATAAATCGCTATTCGAACCCGAAGCAATATCATATGAAGAGGCCTCTGTGACATCCAAAACAGAACATACAAGAAAAGTCCGAATGGTATCATGGTTTTTAAAAAGCTCTATGTTGCTTTTAAAAGAGATGCTCTTAAAATTGCGCCTCGATCTGATGTTTCAGATAATATCGCATAAGCTTTTGCGATGGTTTTCTCCTTATTTTTTCATAGCTTTTTTTATAACAAACATTATGCTGCTAAAAGATGCTCCTATATATTCTTTTTTTCTGATTATTCAGATTTTTTTCTACCTTGGGGGATTAATGGGGTTCTATATATCAGGCGTGAAAAAAAAGAAAGCCCCTTTTTTATTAGGGGCTATCCAGTATTTTATCATGTTTAATTATGCATTCATGATCGGTGTTTTGAAAAGCTTCTTCTTGCGGAAAGCTTTAATGCCTAACTGGGAAAAAGTAAGGCAATAATCTTCTTTTCTATCCGAATCCTTTTTAATAGCTGAAACAATAGGCTTTGCAAATAGTGTCATGAGCAGTATCTTTAAATCAAACAGCAAAGATCTATTATTTATGTAGTATATGTCAAGTTCCGTACGCTTTTTTAAAGAACTGTTCCCTCTCCAACCATTTATTTGAGACCAACCTGTAATGCCGGGCTTTACTTTATATCTAGATTCATAATCTGGTATAGAGCATTTAAATTTTTCTGCAAAATACGGCCTTTCCGGCCTTGGCCCTACCAATGACATTTCCCATTTTAAGACATTTAGTAACTGCGGCAATTCATCTATATGCGAGACCCTCAAGAATTTACCTATCGCGCTTGAACGGCTATCATCTTCATCTCCCCATATCGGGCAATTATCTTTCTCAGCGCCTTGTTTCATGGTCCTGAATTTATAGATATTAAATACCTTCTTATTTTTAGCATACCTTTCCTGTGCATAAAATAACGGCCCCCTGGAATCTATTTTTACCAAAATACCGGCCAGCAAAAATACAGGTAGGCAGATTATAAACAGCCCTATCGCCAGAATAAGATTTATTAGATCATAAAGGAGATCTTTTAATTTTATCGCCTCCATATTAACCCTTCGCTTTTTTTAGTCAAATAATGCTCTTTGTATAAATAATTTATAAGTTTTTCTCGTTCCTGCGGGCTTATATTTGTAAAATGTAAACCGCCCTCTACTGTATCGCTTTTCTTGGATGGGGGATTAGTCCAAATAACCTCGCCTGTAGCTTCTATGGTATCCTTGGCATGACTGCCGTTAATAGATATTTTTAAAAAGATTTGGGTGCCTTTGGATAGATATGTATTTGTCTGGATCCTTGCTCCAGAAACGCTTATATCTTTAGTAACAGCCTGATATTTTTTATGAGCTGCATCTCCTACCATCTCATACTCGACATATAATCCTTTGCCCAGTCTGGACATCAAGCGCCTCTCAGTAGTCATGGGGGCTTGGGGTGTTTTATATCTCTGAGGCGTAGAGTATTTTTTTTCTGTCATCAAGCTTCCTGAAATGCCGATCAATGCCCCAAAAAGAGCTCCCAATAAAAGATTCAAAGGTATATTAGGGCTTACCCTTTTTAACGGCAAAGAAGCTGGTTCAAAGACCCTGATATTGGATAGATTGACATTGGAAACCTCTTCTTTTAAGAGCTCCAGCTCCTTCTGTTTCTGTAAAAACAACATATAGATATTTTGTTTTATATCGCAAGTCTTTAATAACGTCTGGTATTCTATCTGTTTGATGGCGGCTTTTTGAATATTTTTAGAAATGCTATCTAAATTAGCCGCATAGACTTCTTTACCTGAATTATTAGTTTTCTTCTGAGATTTTAGAAACTCTATATACCCTTTATAGTAATCTTTATATGTAAGCATCATTTTTTTAATAGCCAAGTCCAGGGCATTGTTAAGAGAAGCTATCTGGCTGGTCAGGGCCTTTGCCTTAGGATGGTCTTCTGTATAGCCGCTAAGCACTTCTTCCAGCTCGTTTTCTTTATCTACTATTTTCTTCCTAAGATTATCTATCCATGGATGCTCATTCAAAGATGCCCGAGGGCTTTCGCCTAAGGCATTGGCCAATACAGGATATATAAATTTATTATCCGGGCCTTTGATCGTATCGTCCGTTCTGTTTAATTCCAGCTGCATGCGTTCAATATCTGATTCAGCTGATATGTTTTTATTATTCAGCTCCACAAGGCCTGTGACAAAATAAGGCACCTGGCCTTGATAGAAATTTAACTGTTCCTTATCGCTAAGGCCTTTTAGTTTAGCTTCTATGCCTTCTATATCTGTTCTTAGGGCGTTTGTCTTTTTTGTCAATATACCAAGATTCTGGTCTATAAATTCTTTCTTGGAACCTACATGATAATTTATAAAGGTTGAGCTTATAGAATTGGCGAGTTCCATCGCCTCATTTTCATTTTTACGATCGACCGTTACTTCCAGCAAGTTTGAACCGTTCAGATAATCTATGGAAATAGTTTCTTTCAGGCCCTTATAGGTCAGGCCTTTTGCGAGCCCCTTGTTTTGAACATCGCTCAAGACCTTGTCTAAAATATACCTGCTTGATATCTTTTCTTTCTGGCTGTTCAGATAAACTTTATCATCCGTTGTCCTGGGCATAATGTCGGCTGGATAAAGTGCGCTTTCATTTTGTGTTATTATTTTTGAGCTAGCCCTATAAGTAGGCGGCATTAAAACCGACACTATGAGTACGCTGAAAAAAACTATGCCAAACAAAGTAATAAAGGTAGCCTTTCTCTTCCATAAGATCCTGTATAGCTCTGATAGGTTTAATTCTGCGCATTCATCCATAAACGACTCCTTTATTATTAATCAGTAGTTTCCTTATAAAAATAATAACTTGTTGCAACGGGCTGGATCCTCGTAATATAAAAATCCGCAAAATCCGCGGCATTGCCAATAAAATTTTTCGGTACATAGACTATGTCTTTTGGCTGTAATCCCACATTGTCTCTGAGATCCCCGTCATGAATTGCTTTATACAGGTTAGCTATATAATATCTCGGGTCATTATCATAAGCGCCTCTTACAACTAAAATACTTTTTAACTGGGCGTGCGGTTTATAGCCCTCTGCCATGCCTATAGCATCAAATACAGTCATATTGCCTTCATACTGATAAAGTCCCGGCTTAATGACATTTCCTATGACTAAAATATTTTTGCTTCTATATTCCGCTACAATGACAGAGACTTGAGGATCTTTTATGTATTTTACTAATTGATCAGAAATAATTTTTGACAGTGCGGAAGGGGTGACACCACTGGCACGCATATTGTTAATAAGCGGCAAACTGATCTTGCCATCAGGCCTTATGCGTATTGTTCTTGTAAATTCAGGATGATTCCACACAGAAACCTCCAGCTGGTCTCCTGGTCCCATAACATATTCTGATTCTTTATTTGTATCTGCATTATATGGATCATCATCTGCTGCCCGCAGATCAGAAATAGAAACAACGCCTATAATTCCCAATATTATAATAAATACTATCATCTTAAACATTTTTGTCTCCTTCTGTTATTATAGTTATTAAAAGATATTCAATAGTTTTTATTATCATACCATTATTTTTATAGGCTGTCAAGCACCTTTAGAAATAGCAATACAGGCTAAAACCTGTAATGTTTGCAATAGTTTTTTTACCATAGCTCCTCTTATGCGTAACCCGTTAATATTACCTAAAGCTGTAATTCCTCTAACTTCATAGTATTGTAGAAGCAACAGGAATTAAATCAATTGTACCTAGGTATAATCTTAGAATTTTACCGTCTTGTGTAGAAAATTTTATTTTTGAAGTGCTATAAAAGTAATTAACACTAAGGGGGAACAATGCCTGCTTTTTGGGCGAAGTGGATGAATTCTTTGGTAACGCCCCAACCCTTTGACACCTAAAGACATAAAAAATACCCTGACTAGCATCGCTAACCAGGGTCTCAATTATCTCTCCACCTGGAATTTGAGAGATTTATGTGGCTGCGCTAAGCTGTGCAAGCTATAACTTTATCTCTTAATGCAATCAAGCCTATTATATAGATTATCTCTATTAAAACCTAAAAT
>JAHJGB010000102.1 GCA_018824725.1 Candidatus Omnitrophota bacterium | reverse complement strand
CGGAAAGACGCGGAAGTTAACGTTTAGCTTCAGCGTGGTTCTGCGTTATGTTCTGCGTTGTTCAGCGACAAACAAAGAGGACTTGATAAGTTATGGCAAAAGAATGTTTGATAGCGAAACAAAAAAAAGAACCGAAATTCAAAGTAAGAAAATATAACAGATGTAAACTATGCGGCAGGCCGCGCGCATATTCAAGAAGATTCCATGTATGCCGTTTATGCTTCAGGGAAATGGCGTCACGCGGAGATATACCGGGCGTGACAAAAGCGAGTTGGTGAAAACCGCGGAACCACGCAGAAGCTGCTCCTCGCTTCGTTCGGAGCAGACGCGGAAAAACGCGGAAGTCAGCGTTTGACTTCAGCGTAATTCTGCGTTAAATTCCGCGTAGTTCAGCGATAAACATAGGGAGTTAAGGAATGAATCTTACAGATCCGATAAGCAACGCATTGACGATAATCAGAAACGGAAGCATGGCAAAGAAGATAAAGGTGGATATCCAGTTTTCCAAGATGACTGAAGAGATATTCAATATATTAAAAAGAGAAAAATACATCAAGGATTTTAAATTTATAGATGACAAGAAACAAGGGGCGCTGAGGGTTTATTTAAAATACACAAGAAACGAAGAGCCTGTTATAAAAGGCCTGGCCAGGATATCCAAGCCCAGTCTCAGGGTCTATGTAAAAAAAGACAAGATACCAAAGGTTTTCGGAGGGCTTGGCATAGCTATTTTGTCCAGCTCCAGAGGCATAGTAACAGATACGCAGGCTAGAGAGATGCAGGCTGGCGGAGAAGTTTTGTGCTATGTGTGGTAATTATGGAAGCCCGACTCCCATAGGGAGTCGGGCTTCCATAAGCTTCATCCTGTAACGTTAGAATAAAATTATTGGAGCAATAAGTGTCTTTAATAGGCAAGAAACCAATACAGATTCCGGATAAAGTAAAGATAAAAATAGATTCTGGAAAGATTTTTGTAGAAGGTCCAAAAGGCAAGCTGGAGTGGGTGTTTCCTTCCAATGTAGAAGTAAAAGTGGATAATTCCAGCATTATTGTTAAAAGATTAAAAGAAGACAAGACTGCTTTTACAATGCACGGGTTAGCCAGGGCTTATATAAATAATATGGTAAAAGGCGTGAGCGATGGATATATTAAAACCCTTGAGATAGTCGGGGTGGGTTACCGCGCTCAGACAGAAGGCAAAAAACTTACTTTAAATTTAGGCTTTTCTCATCAGATAGTTTATGCTGTACCAGAAGGCATATCGATAAAGACCCCTCCCAAGCCAGCCCATATTATCATAGAGGGCATTGATAAGGCGAGGGTTGGAGAAACAGCTGCTGAAATAAGGGCATTTTTCGAGCCTGAACCTTATAAAGGCAGGGGTATACGATATTTGGGAGAATTTGTAAGGAAAAAAGCCGGTAAAGCAGTCGGGGGAACAGAGAAATAAAATGAAGAGAAAAATCAGAAGCCAATCAGAATTAGGAAGAATAAAAAGGCACTACAGGATACGCAAAAGAATGTCAGGGACAAAAGAGGTCCCCAGGCTTATTGTCCACAGAAGCCACAACAATATTTACGCGCAGTTTGTGGATGATATGGCTAATCATACAATACTTTCTCTTTCAACAAATGATCAGGTTTTTAAGAAAGAATTCGGGGCCAAGGGTGGAAACGTGGATGCGGCTAAAAAGGCAGGAGCGTACATAGCAAAAGAAGCGGTTAAAAAAGGTATCCAGAAAATCATATTTGACAGAGGCGGTTATCTGTATCACGGTAGGATAAAGGCCCTGGCGGACGCTGCAAGAGAAGCAGGATTGAAATTTTAACGGAGGATAAATTGGCAGAGAGGATTCAGTCAAAAGAGAGATTAATAAAGAAGCTTGACGCGGCCCAGGAAGACCAGTATATAGAAAAAGTTATAGCCATCAACAGGGTTTCAAAGGTCGTGAAAGGCGGAAAAAGATTTTCATTTACCGCGCTTATCGCTGTCGGCAACGGAAACGGCACGGTAGGATGCGGCTATGGAAAAGCCAACGATGTCGCAAATTCCATAAGAAAAGCCCTTTCCAACGCAAAGAAGAATTTTTTTAAGGTTCCTGTGAGGGGCCAGACAATACCTCACGAGATTATGGGCCATTTCGGGGCTGCAAAAGTGCTTTTGAAGCCGGCGCTTGAAGGTACGGGTGTTGTTGCTGGAGGGTCTGTGCGCGCCATATGCGACGCAGCCGGAATAAAAGATATTCTTACCAAATCGCTTGGCTCTGCGAATCCGATAAATGTAACAAAGGCAACTATGGACGGCTTAAAGAAATTAAGGCTGGAACGCGATATGTCAGAAGGTGGGGCATGAAGATACAGGATTTAAGGCCGGCAAGAGGAGCTAAGAAGAGAAGAAAAATAGTAGGCAGGGGCCCTGGTTCAGGCCATGGCAAGACCTCCACAAGAGGCCATAAAGGCCAGATGTCCCGTTCCGGCGCAGGAAGGTCTCCTGGTTTTGAAGGCGGACAGATGCCTTTGATAAGAAAACTGCCCAAGAGAGGGTTCAGGAGAAGGCCCAGGGCAGGGTATTCTATAGTAAATCTTGACATATTCTCAAAACTGAAAAAAGAGGCTTTGGTAACACCTGAATTATTGAAAGAAAAAGGGATAATAAAAGGCGCTCTTAATTTCTTGAAGATACTCGGTAAGGGAGAGATAAAGGTCCCTGTACATATAAAGGCCCACGCGTTTTCAAAATCAGCCGAAGAGAAGATAAAGGCTGTGGGCGGAAAATGTGAGATTATAAAATAAATTATGCTCCAGGCGTTTATAAATTCTTTCAGGATACCGGACCTTAGAAAAAAATTATTTATCACGCTTTTATTACTGGCGATTTACAGGATAGGCGCTTACATACCTACGCCGGGTGTAAACGGCGCAGCTCTAATGCAGTTCTTTAACAATGTGGCCAGGTCTCAGGGCGGCGGACTTTTCGGCATAATGGATATGTTTTCAGGCGGCGCGCTTACTCGGCTTACCATATTCGCGCTGGGCATAATGCCGTACATATCCGCTTCCATTATCTTGCAGCTTCTTGTCACGGTGGTTCCTTACCTGGAGAAACTTTCAAAGGAAGGCGAAGCTGGCAGGCGCAAGATGATACAGTATACGCGCTATGGGACAATAGTTCTTTCTGTTATCCAGGCATTTTTCATAAGCATGTGGCTGGAAAACCCCGTAAGGTTTCAGGGGCTTCAGATTGTAGCTAATCCGGGATGGGGCTTCAGGTTCCTGACAGTAGTTACGCTTACCACAGGCACTGCTTTTATAATGTGGATAGGGGAACAGATTCAAGAACACGGCATAGGCAACGGCATATCCCTTGTAATTACAGCAGGCATTATTTCCAGGCTGCCCACGGCATTGGAACAGGTTTTTACATTGATATTTGTTCCTCAAAAAAGCGTAATCAAATATCCTTTTTTTACGATTGCCTTCATGGCAGTTATAGGCGTTGCAGTAGTAGTAGCTGTTATATTAATCACTCAGGGCCAGAGAAAAATACCTGTTCAGTACGCCAAAAGGATTGTTGGCAGAAAGGTGTACGGCGGCCAGAGCACTTATATACCTTTAAGGGTAAACCAGGCAGGGGTTATACCTATTATATTTGCGCAGTCAATAATACTTTTTCCCGCGACTGTCGCGGGCTTTATATCCAATCCAGGGCTTCAAAGATTTGCAGAGGCTTTGATGAGAGGCCAGATTTTATACACTGCTCTTTATAGTTTATTGATCATATTCTTTGCTTATTTTTATACGGCTATCACCTTTAATCCGGCTGATGTAGCTGATAATATGAAAAAATACGGCGGATTTGTGCCGGGCGTAAGGCCGGGCAGGCCGACCGCGGAATATTTTGATTTTATAATGACAAGGATCACTCTTCCGGGCGCGATATTTCTTGCATTCATAGCTGTTTTTCCTGATATGCTAGGCGCGTGGCTTAAGATACCATATCTGATAGCCAGTTTTTTCGGCGGCACAGCGCTCTTGATAGTAGTTGGCGTTATGTTGGATACCATGAGGGCTGTGGAGTCCCAGCTTTTGATGAGGCACTACGAGGGCTTTTTTAAAAAAGGAAGAATCAGAGGCAGAAGGTAACAAAAGTTAAAAGTCAAAAGTAAAAAGTTAAAATTAAGGTTTTGAATTTTTAATTGTAGTTTTGACTTTTTCGTTTTTACTTTTGAGTTATAGAGGCGATATGCGAATCGTGTTGTTAGGCCCTCCCGGGGCAGGTAAAGGAACGCAGGCTGTTATGCTTGCTGAAAAAAAAGGATTTTTGCATCTTTCTACGGGCGACATCCTGAGAGAGAACGTAAAGAATAAGACTGATATAGGTAGAAAAGCAAAAGAGTTTATGGAAAAAGGAGAGCTGGTCCCGGACGATATCGTACTACGGATGATGCTTGATACTATAAAGAATGCCAGAGGAAAAAACGATTTTATCCTGGACGGATTTCCCAGGACCGTATACCAGGCAAAAAAGCTGGACAAAGAATTAGATAAGTTGAAGCTAGCGATAGACATGGCAGTGTATTTTAAAACCAGCACCAAGACAGTTATTTTCAGGCTCACAGGCAGAAGGCTTTGTTCTAAATGCGGGGCAAATTATCATATAGTTAATATGCCGACAAAAAAACAGGGCGTATGCGATAAGTGCGGCTCGGAACTTTATCAGAGAAAAGACGACAGCGAAGAGACGATAAAAAAGAGATTAGAAGTTTACGATAATCAGACAAAAGATCTTATAGATTATTACAAGGCTCAAGGGATCCTTAAAGAGGTTTCAGGCGACCTGGAAGCCCCTAAGGTTTACAGCGAGTTATCTGAGATATTAAACACCTGCAAGCCGGATGATAGACATAAAGTCAGAAAATGAGCTTAAGCTTATCTCTGAAGCAGGAAAAATAGTAAGACTGGTTTTAGTAGAGCTTAAAGCTGCGGCAAGGCCCGGGATAAAAACAGCCGATCTTTCTAATATAGCGGAAGAAGTAATAAAAAAATCAAATGCAAGGTCTGCGTTCCTTGGATACAGAGGTTTTCCTGGAGCAATATGCACTTCTTTGAATGAGCAGGTTGTGCACGGTATTCCGGGAGATACGGTTCTCTCTTCCGGAGACATCTTGAGCATAGACGTGGGCATTGAGAAAAACGGGTATTACGCAGACAGCGCTATTACAGTTCCAATAGGAGACAAGGTTTCCGGCAATGCGCTGTCTCTTGTAGAAGTTACAGAAAAATCCCTGCACCTTGGGATAGAAAAAGCGGTAGAAGGAAACAGGCTCTTTGATATTTCTAATGCAATACAGGCGTTCGCAGAATCTCATGGTTACGGGGTAGTCAGGGGATTTGTAGGACACGGCATAGGCAAAAATCTGCACGAAGATCCGGAGGTCCCTAATTTCGGAAAAAAAGGCACAGGCCCGAGATTAAAAAACGGGATGGTGCTGGCAATAGAGCCTATGATAAATGAGGGCGGGTATGAAGTCGAAATCTTAAGCGATGGCTGGACAGCGGTCACGAAAGATAGATTATTATCAGCTCATTTTGAACATACCATAGCAATCACAAGCAATGGACCAAAGATATTAACTTAAAGGAGCAAACTGAAAATATGCCCAAAGAAGATGCGATAGAGGTAGAAGGCACGGTAGTGGAGTCGTTGCCGAACGCAATGTTCAGGGTCGAGCTGGAGAACGGCCATAAAGTTTTAGCGCATGTTTCAGGAAAGATGAGGATGAATTTTATAAAGATTTTGCCGGGCGACAAAGTAAAGATGGAGCTTTCGCCCTATGACCTTACAAGAGGAAGAATAACATATAGAGCCAAATAAAGGCAAAGGCCGAGAACAGGCAGATTTTAATCTGCCTGTTTATGAAGGCCTTTGCGACAAATATGCAGGGCAGGCTTTAGTCTTGCCAAAAACTATAAGCTGCAAGGAGTTAAAATGAAAGTGAAGGCTTCAGTAAAAGTTATATGCGATAAGTGCAAGATAATAAAGCGTAAACGCGTTGTCAGAATAATTTGTTCAAACCCCAAGCATAAACAAAGACAGGGATAAGGAGTTCAAAGCATGGCAAGGATTGCAGGCATTGATTTACCGAAAGAAAAACGCATAGAGATAGCATTGACCTATATTTATGGCATAGGAAGGGCTCTTTCAAACAAGATATTGAAACAGGCGGCCGTAAATCCGGATACCAGGGCAAAAGATATGAAAGAGGATGAGATATCCAGGGTAGCGGCTATTATTCAGAAGGAATGCAAAGTTGAGGGAGACCTGAGAAGAGAGGTTTCCCAGAACATAAAAAGGCTTATAGATATAGGATCGTACAGAGGTTTAAGGCACAGAAAGTCTCTGCCTGTAAGGGGCCAGAGAACAAAGACAAATGCTAGGACCAGAAAAGGCCCGAGAAAGACAGTGGGCGTTACAAGAAAAGCTACCAAGGCACCGGCGGCAGCCCCGGCAGCAAAATAACATAACAAGTTAGAGGAGTTTTATGACAGAGAAACCAAAGACAGCGAAGAAAAAAATCACTAAAAATATCACAAGCGGCATAGTCCATGTTTTAGCGACTTTTAATAACACCATAGTCACTATAAGCGACAAACAGGGTAATGTAATAGTGTGGGCCAGCTGCGGGTCTGTGGGTTTTACAGGCTCCAAGAAATCAACGCCTTTTGCGGCGCAAGTAACTGCCACCGACGCTGCAAAAAAGGCTATTGAGCACGGCTTTAAAGATGTGGAGGTTTTTGTAAAAGGTCCTGGTTCAGGCAGAGAAGCGGCGATAAGGGCTATACAGGCAGCAGGGCTGCATATAAGCGCCATAAAGGACGTAACGCCTATCCCTCATAATGGCTGCAGGCCGCCGAAAAAGAGAAGGGTCTAAACATGGCAAGATATACAGGGTCATCATGCAGGGTATGTAGAAGAGAAGCTGTAAAGCTTTTTTTAAAAGGCCAGAGGTGTTATACAGAGAAATGCGGTTTTGACAAGAGGAGCTATGCGCCCGGGCAGCACGGAAAGGGCCGGAGGATCAAGCTTTCAAATTACGGCCTGCAATTAAGAGAAAAGCAGAAGGTGAAAAAGGTATACGGAATACTGGAACGACAGTTTAGAAAATATTTCCAGACAGCCAGCCGTTCAAAAGGCATCACGGGTTCAAAACTGCTAGAGCTTTTAGAGAGAAGGTTGGACAATGTCATTTTCAGGGCATGTTTTGCTTCGTCAAGGCCGGCTGCAAGGCAGATGGTTATGCACGGACATGTGCTTGTAAACAACAGGAAAGTGGATATCCCGTCTTTTTCCGTAAAGACAGGCGACAATGTGGTTATAAAACCAAAAGAAAAAACCGTAAAGATAGTAAAAGAATCTGCCGATAAACTGAAAGACAGGGGTTATCCCGGCTGGATTGATGTTGATAAAGAAGGCCTTAAGGTAAAGATCGCAAGGCTTCCCGAAAGAAGCGACATAGCAGCTGACATCAAAGAGCAGCTGATCATCGAATTATATTCTAAATAAACATTTACGAGGGGGTAATAATGGGGATAAGCTGGAAGACTTTTGAGATGCCTAAAAGATTGGATTGCGATGATGCTAGTTATTCCAAAACATATGGAAAATTTATCGCAGAACCTTTTGAAAGAGGCTTTGGATCTACAATAGGAAATTCCATTAGGCGCATTCTTATATCTTCTATCGAAGGGTCAGCAGTAACTTCTATAAAGATAGACGGCGTGCTGCATGAATTTTCTACTATACCGGGTGTATTGGAAGATGTTCCGCAGATTATTTTGAATATAAAACAGCTGATTCTTAGATCGGAGTCCCGCACTCCCAAGATACTGCGGTTAAAGGCATATAAAAAAGGCGAGATTACCGCAAAGAATATATCCACCGATGATACCGTAGAGATAATAAATCCGGATCTGCACATAGCGACTCTCACCAAGGATGCAAGTTTTAATATGGAGCTTGAAATAGGCAGAGGCAGGGGTTTTGTGCCTTCAGAGAGGAATAAAAAAGAAGGCCAGGCTATAGGCGTGATATCAGTGGATTCCATATTTGCGCCCGTAAGAAGGGTAAGTTATCACGTAGAAAATACCAGGGTGGGCCAGATCACAGATTACGATAAGTTGATATTAGAGATATGGACAAACGGAAGCATGGAGCCTAAAGATGCAATTCTTCATGCGTCCCATATATTAAATAAGCATCTGGATGTGTTTTTAAAATTCGGCCAGATTGTTGTAGAAGATGAAGAGCAGGAAGAAGGTAACAAGGAGAATAAAGAATTATTAGATAAGTTGAAACTGCCTGTTTCAGAGCTTGAGCTTTCCGTAAGAAGCGGCAATTGCCTCAGAGAGGCGCGCATAAAGACCATAAGAGAGCTGGTTACAAAAACAGAACAGGAGATGCTCCAGTACAGGAATTTCGGCAAAAAGTCTCTTCAGGAAATAACGGAGATTATTAAAGCTATGGGACTTTCTTTAGGAATGGAAATACCAAAAGAGAAAACATCTAAATAAGTAAACTAAAAAGTCAAAAGTAAAAAGGTAAAACCAAAATTCAAAAGTTAAAATTTAAAAATAGAAATAAAAGGTTTTGAGTTTTTAATTGTAGTTTTGACTTTTTCGTTTTTACTTTTGAGTTAACTCGTGTTTAAAGGACGGTTGCGATGAGACACCACAGACACAGCGTAAAATTCGGAAGGCAGAGAAGCCACTATAAGGCAACTCTAAAGAGCCTGGTTTCAGCCCTTGTTATAAGTAAGAGCATAACTACAACAAAGACAAAGGCAAAAGAGACTTCCCGCCTGGCGGATAAACTCATAACTCTGGGAAAAGAAAAGACAGTAACTAACCAGCGCAGGGCATATGCTATCCTGGGGGACAGAAAACTGGTTGCGATACTTTTTAATGAGCTTGCGCCTTTGTTTAAAGACAGATTAGGCGGATACACAAGAGTTATGCTGACTGTAAAAAGGCGCGGAGACAATGCGCAGATGGCTATACTTGAATTTGTTGAAAAGCCAAAACCGCCAGAGCCTAAGAAAAAAGCTGAGAAAAAAGAGAAAAAATCAACTGCGCCGGCAATAGAAACTAAGGCTGAAAAAGAAGAGAAACCTGTTCAGCCTGAGCAGAAAAAAGAAGAGCACAGGAAAGAGGAGCATAAAAAAGAAGTTCTTCAACCAAAGAAGCCTGAAAAACCTATACAGAAACCAGGATTCTTTAAGAAGTTTTTTGGGCGAAAAGGCGATTAACTGATACTTAAACCAGGGATTAGGCAGGCCTAAAGAAAAGCCTTGCCGATTCGAGCGGGCATGGTATCCTGTCAGGCAGGCCGTTCGGCACTGAAATAATTTTGCCGTCCGCTACGGTTTACGGCTCGCAAATTTGGCGGAATTCTTCATATATTATAGACGAGGGTCAGTTCCGTCATTTGCTCGCTGTAATCCCTTGCGGACATTTGGCAAAATTTTTCTAATGTGCCTCAGACCTGCCTGACAGGGTGAGCCCAGACGTTTTGCTTAGTATTGACCTGGTCCTGAGGAGCAAAGCGACGAAGGGCGAGAATCGGCGCGGAGCGAAGGTTGCCTCGCTGGGGCAACCGAGCGTCTTTTCGTAGGCCTGCCTAATCCCACCTAAACTATTATGAAACTTTCCTCGCGCGCAAAAAGCGTTTCTCCGTCATTGACTCTTGCTATCACAGCCAAAGCCAAAAAGATGAAGCAGGAAGGCATCGATGTCGTAGGCTTTGGATCAGGCGAGCCTGATTTTGACACCCCAGACCATATAAAAGCCGCCGCAATAAAAGCTATCCAGCAGGGCTTTACAAAATATACAGTTGAGTCAGGCACTGATGAGCTGAAAAAAGCAATCTGCGATAAATTCCAGAAGGACAATGGCCTTACTTATAGCCTATCCCAAGTAGTGGTATCCTGCGGGGCAAAACATTCGCTTTATAATATAATCCAGGCAGTGTGCGAGAAAGGAGACGAGGTAATAATACCATCTCCTTACTGGCTGAGCTATCCCGAGATGGTGAATCTCGCAGAGGCAAAATCAGTTTTTATAGAAACAGATGATTCTTCCGGCTTCAGGATATCCGTATCAGACCTTAAAAAAGCAATTACAAAAAAGACAAAGATTCTGATTATAAACAGCCCTTCTAATCCCACGGGCGCTATTTACTCAAAAGAGGCGTTGAGGGAAATAGGCAAGGTGGCTGCTGAAAAAGGTATTCTGGTTATCACCGACGAGATTTACGAAAAGATTATTTTTGACGGCAATAAACATGTTTCCATAGCAGCGCTTGGAGAAGATATTTTTAAAAATACTGTTGTGGTGAACGGTGTTTCTAAAAGCTTTGCCATGACAGGCTGGAGGATAGGGTATCTTGCTTCGCCTGACAATGAGCTTGTTACAGCTATTAAAAATATACAGAGCCACTCTACATCCAATCCTACCTCTATAAGCCAGATGGCGGCTTTGGAAGGCCTGAAAAATACCGGGACTATTGTGGATGAGATGAGAAGTGAGTTTGAGAAAAGAAGGAATTATATAACAGACAGGATCAATAAGATAAAAGGGCTTTCCTGTTTAAAGCCCGAAGGCGCTTTTTATGTGTTTTGCAGGATACGTAAGGCCGATCTTTCCAGCATGGAGGCAGCGGACAGGCTTTTAAATGAGGCAAGGGTTGCTGTTGTGCCGGGCAAGGTTTTCGGGTCTGACAGGCATATGAGGCTCAGCTTTGCAACCAGCATGGAAAATATCAAAAAAGGCATAGATAGGATAGAAGAATGGTTTGATAAAAACTGCTGAACTATCGAGGTCCGACTCCCGACTATGGGAGTCGGACTTCGATAGTGAACACATTGAGATTATGGGTAAGACAATAGTAGAAAAAATATTCAGCGCTCACAGTAATAAGGATGCAAAGGCCGGGGACGTGGTGGTCGCAAATATAGATTTTTGTTTTGGCCAGGACGGGACCAGCATGCTTGTTATAGACGCATTCAGGAATCTGGGCGCAAAAAAAGTTTTTGATAAAGCTAAATTCCGAATGGTTATAGACCATAACTCTCCCAGCCCCAGCATAGGCGTGTCAGAAGTCCATAAGAAGATGCGCAATTTTGCAAAGGAGCATGATCTTAAGGTGTTTGATATAGGCTGCGGAGTATGTCATCAGGTCATACCTGAAGCCGGCCTTGTCCTGCCGGGAGATCTGGTAGTAGGAGCTGATTCGCATACGTGCACCTACGGAGCGCTTGGAGTTTTTTCAACCGGCATGGGGTCTACTGATGTGGCAGTGGCGCTTGCAACCGGAAAAAACTGGTTTAAGGTCCCGGAAACCATAAAGATAATTCTTAAAGGCAAAGCCGAAAAAGGCGTTTATTCAAAAGACGCGATACTTTATGTAATAGGAAAACTCGGGGCTGATTATGCCACATATAAGGCAGTTGAATTTTCCGGGGAATATATAAAAAGTTTAAGCATGGACAGCCGCTTTACCATAGCTAATATGGCAATTGAGATGGGAGCGAAAGCAGGGCTGATGGAGCCGGACGAGAAAACATATAATTGGCTAAAGATGCACAGGGTGAAAGGTAACCCTTCGACTTCGCTCAGGGCAGGCGGGTTAAGGGTGAAGGGCGATAAAGATGCCGTTTATTCGAAAATTCTTGAATTTGATATGAGTAAAATTACTCCGCAAATAGCCAAGCCTCATACTGTAGACAATGTTACGCCGATAAATAAACTAAGAAAGACAAAGATTGACCAGGCGTTTTTGGGCACGTGCACCAACGGCAGGCTGGAAGACCTCATGATAGCATACTCTATATTAAAAAATAGAAAAATAAACGAAAACGTAAAGATGATAATTGCGCCTGCTTCAAAAGATATTTTTCAGAAGGCTATGGAAAAGGGCGCGATATCAGAATTTGTAAAGTCAGGGGCATGCGTGGTTGCTCCGGGGTGCGGGCCGTGTGTAGGTACTCACAACGGAGTCCTTTCTTCCGGAGAAGTCTGTATCTCAACCGCAAACAGAAATTTTAAAGGCAGGATGGGCAATCCGGATGCATTTATTTATCTGGGATCCCCTGCTACGGTGGCAGTTTCAGCCCTGGAAGGTAAAATCACAGATCCGAGGAAATACATCAAATAACCCAGAGGATACCTATGGACATAAGAGACTTTCTAAAAAACGCTGTTGAAAAAGATGCATCAGACCTTCATATTACAGCGGATTCTGCTCCGATTGTAAGAATAGACGGAAAATTGATACCTTTAAATTTCCCAAAGCTGGATAAAGAGTCCTGCAAGAGGCTGGTGTACAGTATACTTGACGATAAACAGAAGGCTATTTTTGAAAGAGACCTGGAATTAGATTTATCTCTTGATGTGCCTGGATTGAACAGGTTCAGGGTAAATGTCCACATGCAGAGAGGAAGCGTTGAGGCTGCGTTCAGATTGGTGTCATTGAAAATAAGGACCATTGCTGAATTAGGATTGCCTCCTGTTGTAGCAGATCTTTGCCGCAAAACCCAGGGGCTGGTTCTTGTTACAGGCCCTACCGGAGTTGGTAAAACCACAACGCTTGCTGCGATGTTAGACCTTATAAACACAGAGCGCCAGGCAATTGTTATAGTCGTGGAAGACCCCATAGAGTATGTGCATGCGAATAAGCGCTGCATAATAAAGCAGAGAGAAGTATACGCCGATACCAGGTCTTTCTCAAATGCGCTGGTTCACGCATTGAGGCAGGATCCCAATGTAATAATAGTGGGTGAGATGAGGGATATAGAGACAATATCCACTGTTCTTACGGCTGCGGAAACAGGCCATCTTGTGCTGGCAACTTTACATACGCCTGACGCGTCCCAGACAATAGACAGGATTATAGATGTGTTTCCTCCTTATCAGCAGGAGCAGATAAAGATCCAGCTTTCTACTACTTTACAGGGGGTTATTTCGCAGCAGCTGTTGCCCAGAAGAGACAGGCCGGGCAGGGTTATTGCGACAGAGGTGATGATTGCCACAAACGCAATAAGAAATCTTATCCGCGAGCATGAAACAGAACAGCTTTTGACTCACATTCAGACAAGCGGCCAGCTCGGCATGCATACAATGGACAAATCTTTAAAGGCGCTTTATCAAAAAGGCATTATCTCAGAAGATGTGTTTAAGATGTACATGAAGAATCCGGATGAGGTAAGGAATTTATAATAACAAGCAAGGTTGCTTATACCTATCGAAGCCCGACTCCTATAGGGAGTCGGACTTTCGCAGGCTTTAGTAACCTTACGTAACCTCCATTAGAATAAAGGATATAATATATGAAAGGCATTTCATATAAATTCGGAGATGATATCAATACAGACCTGATTATTTCTGGAAGGTACAAATTTTCAATAACGGATCCGAATCAGCTTGCCAGGCATGTGTTTGAAGACATAGACCCTGAGTTCCACAAAAAAGTAGGCAGGGATAAATTTTTCGTAATAGCAGGCACTAATTTCGGATGCGGATCGTCGCGCGAACAAGCTCCTCTGGCTCTTAAATATGCCGGATGCCAGGCAGTGCTTGCTAAAAGCTTTGCCAGGATATTTTATAGAAATGCGTTTAATCTAGGATTGCCTTTGGTGGAATGCGATACTGATAAGATAAAAAAAGAAGATATAATAGAAGTGGATATTGAAAAAGGCATTGTTGTGGGCCTGGATAAACAATATACTCTGCATATAAAGCCCTTTACAAAATTCCAGAAAAGCCTTGTGGAAATCGGCGGTATAGTGAATTATTATAAAAAATACGGGGAGTTGAAAATTGAGCCATAGAGTTACTTTGATTCCTGGGGATGGGATAGGGAGAGAGGTCAGTCTTGCTGCCCAGAGATGCATTGACGCTACAGGCGTAAAAATAGAATGGGAAGAGCAGATAGCCGGCGAAGAAGCTATTGCCAAATACGGGACGGTTTTGCCTACGCAGGTCCTGGACTCCATAAGAAAGAACAAGGTCGCTATAAAAGGCCCTATAATAACGCCTGTGGGAAAAGGCTTCAGGTCAGTGAATGTCCAGCTTAGAAAAGCGCTTGATTTATATGCGTGCCTGAGACCGTGCAAATTAATAAAAGGCGTAAAAACCAGATATACCAATGTAGATATCGTGGTGGTGAGGGAAAACACAGAAGATCTATATGCCGGCATAGAATTCAGCCAGGGCCTTAAAAGAACAGGAGACTTGATAAAGTATCTTGAAGCAGAGAGCGGTATTTCAATAAAAGCGGATTCTGCAATAGGCATAAAGCCTATTTCAATAAGCGCGTCTAAAAGAATAGTCAGATTTGCCTTTGATTATGCTGTTAAGAATAACAGAAGAAAAGTTACAGCTGTGCATAAGGCGAATATAATGAAAGAGACAGACGGCCTTTTCCTGAAGTGCGCAAGAGAGGTTTCTGAAGAATATAAAGGCAGGATAGAGTTTGAGGATAGAATCGTTGACAATATGTGCATGCAGCTGGTGCAGAAGCCGGAATTATATGACGTGCTTGTTCTTCCTAATCTATATGGCGATATCTTGTCAGATCTTTGTGCAGGCTTAATAGGCGGTTTGGGGATAGCACCTGGCGCCAATATCGGGGATAACATGGCTTTATTTGAGGCTGTTCATGGCAGCGCTCCGAAATACGCAGGCCTGGATAAAGTAAACCCTACTGCTATGATACTCTCGGGCGTATTGATGCTCCGTTATTTAAAAGAGGAGAAAGCCGCGGATATGCTGGAAAAGACTACCGGTGAAGTAATAGCCGAAGGCAAGCACGTTACCTATGATTTGAAAAAAGACCGCAATGATCCCACAGCTAGCGGAACAAGCCAGATGGCAGATGCAATCATTGCGAAACTAAAAAAATAGTACCAGAACTTATCTATGAAAGTAGCTATTATCGGAGCAGGCAATGTTGGGGCAATGGTTGCTTCCAGGGTTATAGACGCTGACCTCGCAGATGTTGTTTTATTGGATGTTGTGCCAGGCCTTGCAAAAGGCAAGGCATTGGATATATCAGATGCAAGGCCTATATTTGATTCTAGCGCTAATATAACAGGCGCAGAAGATTTTAAGGATATAAAAGGCTCTAATATAGTTGTTATCACAGCAGGCCTGGCCAGAAAGCCGGGCATGTCCCGCGACGACCTACTGAAAAAGAATTCAGATATTATCAAAGAGATTTCTTCCCAGGTAAAAAAATATTGCCCTTCGTCCATAATTATTGTTGTAACCAATCCCCTGGATGTCATGTCCTATCTTGTTATGAAAATCACAGGGATTGACCATAAAAAAGTAATCGGCATGGCAGGTGTTTTGGATACAGCCAGATTTATAAATATTCTGAGAGAAAAAAATAAAGATATAGACGATGATAAATTTCTTATGATGGGCAGCCATGGAGACACGATGGTCCCTGTCTCGAGGTCAGAAAAGGTTTCAAAAGAAGATTTCACGAGAGCATCGGAGCTTACAAGGAACAGGGGCGCGGAAATCGTAAGATATCTTGAGACCGGAAGCGCTTATTTTGCGCCGTCAGCGTCTGTATTTTTTATGTTAAAGGCTATAATTAAAGACGAAAAAAAGCCCTTGTGCGCAAGCGCGTATCTCCGGGGCCAATATAATGAAAAAGATATCTACATAGGAGTGCCTGTTATTTTAGGGGCGCAGGGCATTGAGAGAATAATAGAAACAGCGCTTGCTGAAGAAGAGAAGCAGGCTTTTAAAGAATCTGCCCGCCAGATTCGCGAAGGCATTGATAAAATCGCGGAACCACGCTGAAGCTGCTCCTTACTTTGCTCGGAGCAGACGCGGAAAAACGCGGAAACTGACGTTTAATTTCCGCGTAGTTCCGCGTCAGTTGCGAGCGCAGCGAGCAACTGCTTCCGCATATTTCCGCGATTAGCAAATATGCAAAAATACGATTTAGCTATAATAGGCTCTGGCCCATGCGGTTATGTTGCTGGCATCAGGGCAGCCCAGGTTGGGCTTAAAACCTGTATTTTTGAGAAAGACAGGATAGGCGGGGTGTGCCTGAACTGGGGATGTATCCCTACAAAAGCACTCTCAGCTTCTGCTGCTGCGCTTTATAACATAGAGCGCGCTTCAGAATTCGGGATAGATGTAAAAGGCTTTGACCTGGATTTTACAAAGGTATATGAAAGAAAAGAAAAGATAGTAAAAAAGCTTTCTTCTGGCGTGGAAATGCTTTTAAAAGCCAGAAAGCTGGATATAATAAGAGAAAACGCAGAAATTAAAAGCCCTACTGTTGTCAAAACAGCCAATTTAGAAATAGAAACCAAAAATATACTTATAGCAGCAGGTTCAATTCCCTTTGAACTACCCGGACTGCCTTTTGACCATACAGATATCTTATCCAGCACCGATATCCTGGAATTAAAAACCATACCCAAAAGCTTCATAATAGTCGGCGGCGGGGTGATAGGATGTGAATTTGCGTCCATATTCAGGTCTTTTGGCTCGGAGATAACAATAATTGAGGCAATGCCTCAGCTTTTGCCTAACGAAGATGAAGAGATCAGCTGCAAAATAGAGCAATCTTTTAAAAAAAGAGGCATAAAGGTATTGACCAATACAAAGATTGATAAAATAGACAAAGGCGATAAAGCGCTTATTGCTGTAGGCCGCTCGCCTAACTCAAAAGCCATTGGGCTTGAGGCGCTGGGCATAGAGTGCAATAAAGGATGGATACGAGTAGATGAAAACTTCAGGACAAATGTAAATAATATCTATGCCGCAGGAGACATAAAAGGCGGCATGCTGCTTGCTCATGTAGCATCCAGAGAAGGAATCGTAGCAGTAGAACACATGGCAGGCAATAGCCAAGTTATAAATTATAACGCAGTACCCAGCTGTATTTTTACAAATCCTGAGATAGCAAGCGTTGGCTTAAATGAAAAGGCAGCGAAAAATAAAGGCATGGAAGTAAAAGCCAGGAAATTTTTATTCTCCGCTATTGGAAAGGCTCATGTGCTCGGGGAGACAGACGGGTTTATAAAACTGGTAACCGATGCTAAAAACGATAAAATTCTTGGCTGTCAGATAATAGGGCCGCATGCGACAGAATTAATAGCAGAGATTTCTCCGTGTATCCAGTTTGGGATAACATCTAAGAAACTTGCAAGCGTAATACACGCTCATCCGACGCTGTCTGAGATAATCTGCGAAGTAAGCACTATGGGAGTCGGGCTCCCATAGTACACGAGGTTTAGTATGCGAATCGGCATATTAGGCGGAACATTTGATCCTGTGCATAATGGGCATATGTATCTTGCGGAAAAGATTTGCAAGAAATTATCGCTTGATAAGCTGATATTTATACCTACATACATTCCCCCGCACAAAAAAGGCGTTAAAGTAACCCAGGCAAGGCATAGATACAATATGCTCAAGCTTGCGGTCTCGGGCAGTAAAATTTTCAAGTTATCGGATATGGAGATAAAAAGAAAAGGCAGGTCATATTCCGTAGAAACCCTTAGGCGGTTAAGCAGAAGATATGGACGTAAAGCGGAATTTTTCTTTATAACAGGCTCTGATTCTTTGAGAGAGCTTGATAAATGGAAAAACCTGGAAGAGATACTGAAACTCTGCAAGTTTGTCGTCGTGGAAAGGCCTGGGTTTAAAGCAAAGAAATTGCCAGCAGGCCTTATTTATCTTAAGGTAAACGCAAAGGATATATCTGCCACAGAAATCCGCAATAGAATAAAAACAGGGAGGCATCCGGCAGGCCTGATGCCTCGCATGGCGGAGTGTTATATACATAGAAATAAATTATATATTTGACAATTTTGATTTATTGTGTTAGATTTATCTCGTTTAACGTAACAGGCGTTATTTATTAAACAAGGAGGATGCAAATGGCACAAGGTTATTGCGTAAAGTGCAAGGCGAAAAAGGAAATGAAAGACGCAAAAGAAGTCGTAATGAAGAACAAGAGAAAAGCAATGAAGGGTAAATGCCCTACCTGCGGTACAAATATGTTTTGTATCATGGGCAATAAGTAAAAGCATATCAATTTGTGAGATCTAAAGAAAAAGCGCTGCTTGTTGCAGAACTTGCAAAACAAAAGCTAGCAGAGGATATTATAATACTGGACATGAGGAAGGTGTCCAGTATTACGGATTTTTTTGTCATAGCGAGCGCATCTTCGACAAAGCGGTGCCAGACAATAGCAGAAACAATAGAAACAGGCCTATCTGAAAAAAAGGAGTCTGTCTCTAAAATAGAGGGCTACAATGAAGGCCTGTGGGTGCTGATAGATGCCTACGATGTTGTAGCCCATATATTTTACGGAGATGTTAGAAGGTTTTATAATTTGGAAGGCTTGTGGGGAGATGCTCCTAGAATCAAGTTATGCCACAAAAAGAAAAAAACTCGCTCAAAGAAGACCTCAAGAAAAAAATAGAAGAATTCTCCGCGCTTTACGAAATAGGTAAATTTATAACCTCAACCCTCCATCTCGATGAAGTCCTGGCGCTTATAACAAAAAAAACAGCAACTATAATGAAAGCGTCTGCCTGCTCCCTGAGGCTTTTAGATAAATCAGGCTGCGAGCTTCTTCTGCGTTCTTCATACGGCTTTACGAGCAAAAGGTTTCAAAAGATAAAAAGAAGCCTCAAGGTAGGAGAAAGCATTGCCGGCAGAGTAGTTAAGAGCGGCAAACAGTATCTTATAAATGACCTGAGAAAAGAAAAAAAATATAAATACCCATCTTATGCTACACATATAGGGCTCAGGTCAATGGTGACTGTGCCTCTTGTACAAAAAGATAAAATTATAGGCACCTTGAGTATTTACAATATAAAAGTAGGAAAATATACCCTTGAAGATGCGAAGCTTTTAACAATGTTTGCCAGCCAGGCTGCGATAGCTATTGAAAATGCCAGGCTTTTCGAACAGGCTCAGACAGGTTATCTGAATACTATCAGGACGCTTTCTAATATAATAGACGCCAAAGACAGCCAGACATTCGGGCATTCCGAGCGCGTCATGGAACATTGTATGGCTATTGCTGAGACCCTCAAGCTATCTGAAAGCCAAAAAGAGGTTTTGAAATATGCGGGACTTTTGCATGACATAGGCAAGATAGGCATAGACGTAGGAATATTAAGAAAACCTTCCAAGTTGAGCAAGGATGAATGGAAGATAATGACCATGCACCCGGTGGTTGGCTCCGGGATAGTAGAGCAGATAGGGTTTCTTGACGATCTTGCCCCTATCATACTGCATCATCACGAGAGATATGACGGTAAGGGGTATCCTTCAAGGCTAAAGAAACAGAAGATCCCCCTGGGCGCAAGGATACTTTCTGTTGTGGATGCATACGAATCAATGGTTTCAGACAGGCCTTACAGAAAAGCGCTGTCCTCTAAAAAAATAAGGCAGGAGTTATTGGAAGGCGCAGGCACTCAATTTGACCCGGATATAGTGAAGATTTTTATAAAGGTTCTGGATAAGAAGAAACGCAAAGCCTAAAAGGCCTGACCCAACCCTCCTTTTTTATGATCAAGCTTGAAACATACCTGGTAAAGATAATAAAAGAAGCTTTAAATAAGGCATTTCCGGAGATATCTGATAATGATAGCCTTGGCATTGTCCTGGAAATCCCGAAAGAGAAAAAATTCGGGGATTTCTCTGTAAATATAGCTATGAAACTATCCAGACAGATCAGAAAACCGCCTATAGATATAGCAGCAGTTATTATAAAGCACATTGAAAGATCAGATCTCATAAATGATGTTAAAGTTGAAAAGCCAGGATTTATAAATTTTTATGTCTCTAACAAGGCAGTGGTAGGCAGTCTTAAAGATATTATCAATGAAGCAGATAGTTTTGGAAAATCTTCCATGGGCGAAGGTAAAAAGGCGCAGATAGAATTTGTAAGCGCAAATCCAACAGGGCCTCTGACCGTAGCTCACGGGAGGCAGGCGGCCATAGGAGATTCTTTGGCCAGGATTTTACAGTTCTGCGGTTACGACATTACCAAGGAGTACTATATAAATGACGAGGGCGTGCAGATACAGGCACTTGGGAAATCGCTTAAGGCAAGGTTTCTGGAGTTAACGGGCGAACAATCAGAATTTCCTGAGAATGGATACAAAGGCAGGTATATTTATGATATAGCGGAAAAGTTAAAAAACAGCCATAAAGATAAAAAAATATCAGAAGAATTTTTCATGGAATATGCAGCTAAAGAAATAATGCAGACCATAAAAAGGGACTTGGAAGATTACGGGGTTCATTTTGATGTCTGGTATAGCCAGAAATCGCTTGGAAAATCAGGTAACATAGAAAAGACTCTGAGCGCGCTGAAGGACAATGGTTTTTTATACGAGCGGGAAGGCGCAACATGGTTCAGGTCAACTCAGTTCAAGGACGATAAGGACAGGGTGGTAATAAAGAGCGACGGCTCGTATACGTACGTTACCTCGGATATGGCTTATCACAGGGAAAAATTTGAAAAAGGTTATGATAGGATAATAGATATACTCGGGCCTGACCACCATGGCTATATAAACAGGATAAAAGCGGCTTGCGAGGCGCTGGGATACGACAGCAATAAGCTGCATATAATGATAGCACAGCTTGTAACACTTTACAGGGGCGGAAAACCTGTCAGGATGTCTACCAGGGAAGGCGAGTTTGTTACGCTGCGGGAAATAATGGATGAGGTAGGAAGAGATGCAACCAGGTTCTTTTTTATTATGAGGCGGACAGATAGCCATCTTGATTTTGACCTGGCGCTTGCAAAGGCCCAGACGCTGGATAACCCTGTTTATTATATACAGTATGCCCACGCAAGGATTTCCAGCATTATAGAATTTTCTAAAAACGCAAAACCAAATTTTAACAATCTGACTCTGCTGGATAAAGAGCAGGAACTGGATTTAATAAAAGCCCTGATGCATTATCCTAAGATAATAGAAGCAGCGGCTATAAACCTGGAACCGTTTATTCTTCTCGCATATCTGCAAGACCTGGCAGGATTTTTCCATACCTATTACAACGCTTATCGCGTAGTCACTGATGATAAGCCTCTTACCGAGGCAAGGATCACCCTTATCCATACAGTTAAAAAAGTTCTGGCCAGCGGACTTGGTTTACTGGGCGTAACTGCGCTTGAAAAGATGTAATGATCTTTCCGGCTGGCAGGCTTTCGAAAAGACGCCCCTCGCTTCACTCGGGACTTGCGCAATCTTTAGGCTTTGCCGACGGGCGCTCAAACGCCCCAGCGAGGCGTCCTTCGCTCATTGCTTTTCTCAAACCTGCCAGCCGGAAAGAATAGCTATTCTATATATTGCTGGGTCAGGCTGGGTCTGAGGCACATTAGAAAAGTTTCGGCATAATAGCTTTTTACAGCTAAGCGCGCAAGGGATTACGGCGAAGTTTTTATACCGTCAAGACTACCTTCGGTATAAAAAATGAGCCGTAAACCGTAGCGCGCGGCGAAACTATTTCAGTGCCGAACGGCCTCAGCCTGACCCAGATATAATTTAAAATGTTCGAATCCATTAAAATCTATAAAGGCGAAGAATTGGATTATAAGGCTCTTGCCGGCCAGCTGGTGGATTATGGCTACGAGCGCAGAGAGATGATTTCTGAAACAGGAGACTTCAGCATGCGCGGCGGCATAATAGATATTTTCCCTCCTGCATTCGAAGGCCCTGTCAGGATTGAATTATCAGGTAATATTGTGGAATCCATAAGGAGCTACAGCCTGCTTTCTTCAGAAACCCTTGAAGAGCACGCAATGGTTATAATCCTTCCAAAGCTGGGCATTTACCCAAAAAAAAGAAAAAAAATCAATCTGGGAGAAAAAATCCCGGTAAGTTCTTTTGTAGATATACAGATAAATGATTATGTGGTTCACGTGGACCACGGCATAGGTGTATTCAAAGGTTTTAAGAAAATAAAATTTGGCGTAGAAGAAAAAGAAAATATTATCATAGACTACGCTGATAACGATAGGCTGTATGTCCCTATAGAAGAAATGCATCTGATACAGAAGTATGTTGCGTTTGAACGCAGGCCGCCGAAGCTTTATAAGCTGGGCTCCAAGATGTGGAAAGCGGTTAAAGAGAGGGTTAAAAAGGGGATTTATTCCATGGCTTTTGAGCTTCTGGAAATAAACGCGATGCGCTCAAAGGTGGAAGGTTTCCAGTTTTCAAAAGATACAGACTGGCAGGCGCAGTTTGAAAATAATTTTCCTTTCGAAGAGACTCCTGACCAGCTGCGCTCGACGGTTGAAGTAAAAAAAGACATGGAAGCCAAAAAGCCGATGGACAGGCTTTTATGCGGGGATGTGGGATACGGCAAGACAGAGGTTGCCCTCCGCGCGGCTTTTAAAGCAGTCATGGATAATAAGCAGGTTGTAATACTTGTCCCGACCACACTTCTGGCAGAGCAGCATTTTATAACATTTAAAAACAGGATGAAGGATTTTCCTGTGACAGTGGAGATGATGAGCCGCTTCAGGACCAAGGCTGAGTCAAACAGGATATTAAAACAGGCGGAAGAAGGCTCTATTGATATCCTTATAGGCACGCACGCGATACTCAGGAAGAATACGAAGTTCAAAGATTTGGGGCTGGTGATAATAGACGAAGAACAGAGGTTTGGAGTAAACGATAAGGAGAGGCTTAAAAAAATCAGGCTCACGGTAGATATTTTGACGCTCACTGCCACGCCTATCCCAAGAACCCTTTACATGTCTCTGATGGGGATAAAAGATATGTCTGTCATAGAAACCCCTCCAGAGGACAGGCTTCCGGTAGAAGTGATTGTCTCGGAATATGACGATAATGTTATAAAGAAGGCGATACTTTTTGAAAAAAAGAGAAACGGCCAAATATTTTTTGTGCACAATAGAATCGAAGGCATTGATAAAATAGCTCAGAGGATATCAGGCCTTGCGCCTGAGGTAAAGGTAGCTGTTGTGCACGGCAGGATGCATTCAAAAGAATTGGAAGGCATAATGAGAGAATTTATGAAAGGAAGTATTGACGTTTTGGTATCAACGGTTATAATAGAGTCCGGCATTGATATACCTAATGCCAATACCCTTATAGTTAATCGTTCGGACATGTTTGGCCTTGCTGATCTGTATCAGCTGAAAGGCAGGGTGGGCAGGTTTAAAAATAAGGCGTATGCGTATTTTCTTGTCCCTAGAGGCAGCGTATTGAGCAAGGAATCGGAAAGAAGGCTTGATGCATTGGAAAGGTATAAGGATCTCGGTTCAGGGTTTAAAATAGCAATGGAAGACCTGGAGATAAGAGGAGCGGGAAACCTGCTCGGCAAAGAACAGCACGGTTATATATCCGCAATCGGTTTTGATTTATATTGCAGGATTTTAAGAGAGGCTGCAGATGGACTTAATAAACATCAGGAAAATGGCGCCCACCCGGGCTAAGGCCCGGGGTTCCTTGGGCGGAATACTGAGCGGCCATTACTTATCCGCGGCCTTAAGGCTGCGGTTTTGTGGCCGCGAATGTATTAAAATTATAATTATTTCAGCCGCTCTTATAGCGTTTGGCGCTTTCGCTCAGGCAGAGACTATTAATAAGCTTGTGGCGATTGTAAATGACGAAGTCATAACCCAGCAGGATGTAGACCAGCTGCTGTCGGTGCTGTACGCCCAGTATAGCCAGGAATATAAAGGCGATGAATTATTGCAAAAAATGGAAGGGGTCAAAAAGGATATATTGAACCAGATAATAGAGGATAAGCTTGTCTTGAGCAGGGCAAAAGAATTAGGCATAAAGGTTACTGAATCGGAAATAAGCGAGAGGCTGGATTATATTAAAAATGGATTTCCTTCAGAGGATGAGTTTTATAAAACCCTTGAAACCCAGGGCGTTACCATAGCTAATTTAAAAGACAGGTACAGAGACCAGATAATGATGAAAAAACTTGTGGATTATGAAGTTAAATCAAGGATCTCTGTTTTGCCTTCAGAGGTAAACGATTATTATGAAAAGCATAAAAACCAGCTCAGGGAAGAGGATAAGTACAGGGTAAAAAATATCTTAATAAAGGCAAAAGACGAGGTTAGTCTTGAACTGGCAAAAGTAGAAATAGACGATGTTTATGCTAAGCTTAAAGAAGGCGCAAACTTTGACGATCTGGCGATGCAGTATTCCAAGGGCCCTAATGCGGAAAAGGGCGGGGATATGGGGTATATAGAAAAAGGTCAGATGCTCGAGTCCCTGGATAACGCTATATTTAAATTAAAACCAGGAGAATCCTCTGAGCCTGTTAAAAGCGAGATAGGATATCATATTTTTAAAGTCGAGGATACAAAATATGGGCGGCAGCTAAGCCTTGAAGAAGCCCAGAAAGATATACAGATGATGCTTTTCCAGAATGAATTCAAAGTAAAGGTAGGGGAGTGGCTGTCAGGCCTTAAGAAAAAAGCTTATATCTGCATAAAATGATCAAATCCACCGTATTGATTACCACAGGAGATCCCAAGGGTATCGGGCCCGAGGTTACTAAAAAGGCGCTGTAAGACTCTAAAATAAAACGCCTGGCAAATTTCTTTATAATAGAGCCAAGAGATAAAACCGGTTTTGACGCAATCAAAAAAGCCGCAGAGATTTTAAAAAAGCAGAAAGCGCAGGCCCTCGTAACAGCCCCTGTAAACAAAGAAACGATAAATAGATCAGGAATACCTTTCCAGGGGCATACCGAGTATCTGGCAGAAGCCTCAAATACAAAAAAATTCGCAATGATGCTTTGCGGCGGCCCGCTCAAGGTCACTACCGTTACACGCCACGTGCCGCTAAAAAAAGTCTCCGAGATACTTACGCAGGCAAAAATAATAGACGCTGTAAAATTGACGGATTTTGCTTTAAAAAGATATTTCGGTATTAAAAAACCAAAAATAGGGGTATGCGCATTGAACCCGCATTGCGGAGAAGGCGGTAAAATAGGCAATGAAGAGCAGATTATAATAATCCCTGCTGTTAAAAAAATCAGGCGCCTTGCGCCAGGAGTCCTGGGCCCTATTTCAGGAGATATTATTTTTTATATGGCTTTTCATGGGAAATTAGACGCTGTTATTTCAATGTATCACGATCAGGGATTAGGCCCGCTGAAGATGCTGGCTTTTGAAAAAGGCGTGAATGTCACATTGGGCCTTCCTTTTATCCGCACCTCTCCAGACCATGGCACAGCCTATGACATAGCAGGCAGGGGCATAGCAGACCCGAGTTCCATGAAAGAAGCAATCAAGCTTGCAGTCAGCATGTGTTAATTAAAAATGCTAAAATTAAGCGAAGTAAAATCAATTCTGCGCGAATATGATATTCGCCCCAGTAAGCGCCTTGGCCAGAATTTTCTAATAGACCAGAATATCAAAAATAAAATAATGCGTTCTATTGCGCTGGAAAAAGAAGATATTGTTTTGGAAATAGGGCCGGGCCTAGGCGCCTTAACAGAAGATTTGGTTAAAAAATCAAAAGAAGTCATTGCAGTAGAAAAAGATAAGCGTTTGCATGACTACCTCTCAAATAATAAAGGTTTAAATCTTATAAATGACGATATCCTGAATTATGAATTCAAAGCTATTTCCAGAAAATTAGTTGTTGTAGGCAATCTCCCATATTTCATATCCAGCCCTATATTGAATAAGCTGATAGACAATAGAGGCTGTATCAAGGCTCTTTATGCGACAGTGCAGATGGAATTCGGGGAAAGGCTTGCTGCAGCGCCCGGTACAAAAGATTATGGATCGCTATCCTGCTATGCCCAGTTCTACGGAGACACAAAGATTTTATTTAAAATTCCAAGAGGCGCATTTTTTCCTGTGCCAGAAGTTGATTCATGTTTTTTAAAGATAGATTTTGAGAAACAGATAGACGAGTCTATTGACCAGGAATTGCTTTTTAAGCTGATCCGTTCCAGTTTTGAAAAACGCAGGAAGACTATTCTGAACTCTTTGGCTTCTTCAGGCATATTTAAATCAAAAGAAGAAGCGTTTACCTGTTTATCAAAAGCCCGCATATCACCCGACCGCCGTCCTGAAACAATCTCCTTGCAGGAATTCATTTCTTTATCCGCGCAAACAACTGAATAAAACCAGCGCTTTCATGGGAGCCTGACTCCCGCAGGGAGTCGGGCTCCCATAATAACTCATGGTAAAGCTGTTTGGCGTTGACAATATGCTATATATATGCTATTTTAGTCTAAATTATGGCTATAAATAAAGATACTGTTAAATATACGGCTAATCTTGCAAGGATAGAGCTGTCTGATGAGGAACTGGACCACTTTACAGGTCAATTGGACAAAATTTTAGCTTATGTGGATAAGCTAAATACTCTGAATGTTGCTGATCTTAAACCTACAAGCCATGTCCTGAAGATGAAGAATGTCTACAGGGAAGATGCTGTTAAGAATTCATTGCCAGTTTCCGGAGCTATAAAAAACGCTCCTCTTGCGGAAAATAATTTATTCAAAGTACCGAAGATTATAGACATAGAGGCATGATGGAATTAAATACCCTCACCGCGCATAATCTGATGGAGCTTTTAAAAAAAGGCGATATCTGTCCTATAGATATATGCAATAATATTATTAATAAAATAGAAAAGACAGAGAAAAGCCTGTGCGCGCTTGCGCATTTTGATAAAGAAAAGGTTTTGGAGAGATGCAGCAATCTCAGTAAAGGTGCTGAAAAAGGCGCGCTTTGGGGAATCCCGATTTTTATAAAAGATAATATCTGCGTCGAAGACGAACTCACTACATGTTCCTCAAAAATTCTTAAAGGTTTTAAGCCTCCTTACAACGCTACTGTAATAGATAAGCTCACAGGCCTTGACGCAATCCTTATGGGCAAAACAAATATGGATGAGTTTGCTTTTGGTTCGTCAACTGAAACGTCGTGTTATGGCCCTACCAGGAATCCGTGGGATCTGGAGAGAATACCCGGGGGTTCATCAGGAGGGTCTGCAGCAGCTGTGGCAGGAGATGAAGCGATATTCGCGCTTGGGTCAGATACAGGCGGATCCATAAGGCAGCCTGCCGGTGTTTGCGGAGTAGTGGGGCTAAAGCCGACATATGGAAGGGTGTCCCGATACGGGCTTATAGCGTTTGCGTCTTCTCTGGACCAGATAGGCCCGATTACAAAAGATGTGGAAGACGCAGCTATTTTATTAAAAGCTATTTCAGGGCATGATGAAATGGATTCAACCTCTGCTGATATGCCTGTTCCGGATTACCTTTCCGGTATGAAAAAAAGCATAAAAGGGCTCAAGATCGGAGTTCCAGAAGAATATTTTATCGAGGGCATGGATAAGGAAGTCAAAAATTCGATCAAAGTTGCCATAGAGAAACTGGAAAAATTAGGCGCTGTCTGCGAAGACACGAGCTTGCCGCATACTGAATACGCCGTGAGCGTGTATTATCTAGTTGCAACAGCTGAAGCGAGTTCGAATCTTGCAAGGTTTGACGGGGTTCAATACGGTTTAAGGGCAGATAATATAAAGTCAATGATAGATATGTATAAAAAGACGCGCAAACAGGGATTCGGAGACGAGGCAAAACGCAGGATTATTCTCGGGACATTCGCTCTTTCAAGCGGATACTATGATGCTTATTATTCAAAGGCGCTGAAAGTCAGGACATTGATAAAAATGGACTTTGATAAGGCGTTTCAAAAATTTGATGCGATTGTTACCCCTACTTCCCCTACAGCTGCTTTTAAAATAGGAGAGAAAATAAGTGACCCTCTTACTATGTATCTTTCAGATATATTCACAATCTCTGCAAATCTGGCCGGTATCCCCGGCATATCCATACCATGCGGATTTACAAAAAATAATCTGCCGATAGGGCTTCAGATACTTGGAAAACCTTTTGACGAAGAGACTATTTTAAGAATAGCATATAATTACGAACAAAACACAGATTGGCACAGAATTAAACCCCGTTTAATTTAGCCCCCTTCGTTTTGCTTTGCAAAACGAAGCAACGGGGGCTAAATTGGTTAAGGAATTAGTGTAAAATTATGACCTATGAAATAGTTATAGGTTTAGAGGTTCATCTGCAGCTTAACACAAAGAGCAAGGTATTTTGCGGATGCAGTACGGATTTCGGCTCTGCGCCGAATACCCAGACTTGTCCTGTGTGCCTTGGTTTTCCAGGGAGCCTACCTGTTTTAAATAGACAAGCCCTGGAACTCGGGGTAAGGGTCGCGATTGCTTTGAGTTGCCGGATAGCAAAAGAGATACGATTTGACAGAAAAAATTATTTTTATCCGGATCTGCCGAAGAATTATCAGATTTCCCAATTTGACCAGCCATTAGCCCAGCACGGCAATCTTTCAATTGAGATCCTTCAGCCTTGTGGGCTTCAGGATGAGCCATCGGCGATGGCTCAAAAAAATATAAGGATAAGAAGGGTCCATCTGGAAGAAGATACCGGAAAGCTTTTTCATCAAAAAGATTACAGCCTGATTGATTTTAACAGGTCAGGGATACCGTTATTGGAAATAGTGAGCGAACCGGACATGAATTCTCCGGAAGAGGCATATTCATATCTCACGGCTTTGAAATCAATATTGGAATACATAGATGTCTCTGATTGTAATATGGAAGAAGGCAGTCTCAGGTGCGATGCGAATATATCTATAAGAAAAAAAGGCGATAGCGCCCTGGGCACAAAAACAGAGATAAAAAATATGAATTCATTTAAAGGCGTTAAGGCTGCGCTAGAATATGAATCAAAACGCCAGATGGATTCATTGGAAGACGGAAAAAGGATTATCCAGGAAACCAGGCTTTATAACGCGGAAAAATGCGTTACAGAACCGATGAGGTCCAAAGAAGAGGCCCATGATTACAGATATTTTTCTGAGCCGGACCTTGCGCCTTTTGATTTCGAAGAAAGTCTTTTAGAGAAAATTCATAAAGGCATACCCGAGCTTCCGGAGCCTAAAAAGAATAGATTTATAAAAGATTACCGGCTCTCAAATTACGATGCCGCGGTGATAGTCTCTGACAAAGACACTGCGGATTATTTTGAGAAATGCGCTAACTTATACGTTAACCCAAAAGCAGTTGCTAATTGGCTTATGGGAGACATCTCCGCGTATATAAAAGAGAATAGCGTATCGATAAAAGATTTAAACTTGAAGCCGGAGCGCCTCTCGGATATGCTTAAAATGATCGATAGCGGGGTAATTACCGGGAAGATCGCCAAAACGCTTTTAATAGAAGTTATCAAGACAGGTATCGATCCTCGCAAGTTAGTTAAGGCAAAAGGGCTTGAGCAGATTTCCGATAATAATTTATTGGAAAACGCCATAAGCGAAACTATTGCTGAAAACCAGAAATCTGTGAATGATTTTAAAAACGGTAAGGACAATGCCGTAATGTTTCTTGTGGGGAGGGTAATGCAAAAGACAAAGGGCAGGGCAAACCCAAATAAAGTGAATGAGATGCTGAGGGAAAAACTGAAAGGGGTAAAATGAAAAAGAGAATAGTAATATTGCTGATTATAGCAAGTTTTGCAATAGGCATTGCGGCGCACAATATAAGCTTTGCTGAAAAACAAGAGCAGCAGCAAAAACAAAAAACAGACGATCTTTATAATCAACTGGAGCTTTTTTCAGACGCTGTAAGTATAATCCGCGCGGATTATGTAGAGGATAAAAAATCAAAGGATCTTATATACGGTGCCCTGAAAGGTATGTTGTCCTCCCTAGATCCTTACAGCCAGTTTATGGACCCTGATACTTACAATGAAATGAAAGTCGAAACCGAGGGGGAATTCGGAGGCATAGGTATAGAGATCACCATGAAGGATAACCTTTTGACAATCATATCCCCTATTGATGATACGCCTGCGTATAAAGCAGGGCTTAAGGCAGGAGATAAGATTGTAAAGATAGAGGGCGATGTCACAAAAGACCTTACGCTGATGGAGGCTGTTAAAAAATTAAGAGGTAAGCCAGGCACGGATGTGAATATTATAGTGCTTAGAGAGTCTGAGAAAAAACTGCTGGAGTTTAAGATAACAAGGGCCATAATTAAAATAGCCAGTATTAAAAAGGCGGAGATGATGGAGCCTGGTATAGGCTATATCAGGCTTTCTGAATTTCAGGAAAATACTCCCAAGGATTTGTCCGAGGCCCTGAAAAAACTAGAATCAGACGGCCTGAAAGGGCTTGTGCTGGACCTCAGGAATAATCCTGGCGGGCTTTTAGATGTGGCGGTCGACGTGGGAGGAAAATTTCTGGAGGAAGGCAAGGTGGTCGTCAGCACAAAAGGAAGAATTGAAGCTCAAAATATTGAATTTAAATCCAGGAATAAAAATAATCATTTGAATTATCCTATAGTAGTGATGATAAACGAAGGCAGCGCATCTGCTTCTGAAATTGTAGCAGGTGCCTTACAGGATTACAAGAGGGCGATTCTTTTAGGCACCAAGAGTTTCGGCAAGGGTTCTGTCCAGACTGTTGTGCCCATGTCAGACGGCTCTGCGATAAGGCTTACTACAAGTAAATATTATACGCCGAAAGGCCGCTCTATTCACGGATTAGGCATAGTGCCTGATATCTTAGTTGAATACGAAGAGCGTCCCGTGAAGGATAAGGAAGTAGAAAAAGAAACAGCCTTGCTTGAAAAATTAATAGAAGGCAAGGAAAAGACAGAACAGGAAAAGGCGGATGAAAAAAAGAAGAAAGAACTGGATAATCAGCTTTTGAGGGCCATGGATGTGCTTAAAGGCATTGTGATATATTCTGGAAAATAATGACGGAAGCCCGGCTCCCTACGGGAGTCGGGCTTCCGCAGGCTTTATTTATGTTAATTTTAGGGATAGAGACTTCTTGCGACGAAACAGCTGCGAGCGTTGTAAAAGACGGCGTAAACATTTTATCAAATGTAATTTCATCAAGCCTCAAGTACCATAAGAAGTTTGGCGGCGTAGTGCCTGAGATAGCCACCAGGCACCATGTAGAAAATATAGACAAGGTAGTGAGTCGTTCTTTGCATAAAGCAGGCATTGGCATAAAAGAAATAGATGCTGTGGCTGTGACGGATGAGCCAGGTTTAGTAGGCGCGTTATTAACGGGTATTTCATGCGCCAAGGCTATCAGCTATAGCCTTAATAAGCCGCTTATCGCTGTAGACCATTTGAAGGCTCATGTGTATTCCGCCATAATGTTAAAAAATGCGCCCAGGTTTCCTTTTATAGGCCTGGTTATCTCAGGAGGCCATACAAGATTATATCTTGTAGAGGGCTTTAATGAGTTTGAATTGCTTGGGGATACGGTTGATGATGCTATAGGGGAGGCATACGATAAGGTCGCTAAGATTTTAGGGCTTGGTTATCCCGGAGGACCGGTCATAGACGCTCTTGCAAAAAAAGGAAATCCCGATGCAGTTAAATTTACATGCAAGGCTGTTAACGGCACATTGGATTTCAGCTTTAGCGGGATAAAAACAGCTGTATTATATTGGGTGAAGAGTCAGGGGTCAATGGTGAAGAATAGGATCCCGGATGTTGCGGCGAGCTTTCAGGAAAACGCATTAAGAGTTATCGTAGAAAATTCAATAAAGGCTTTGGAAAAATATAAAATAAAATCTTTTGTTGTGGGCGGCGGAGTAAGCGCAAATTCCAGGTTCAGAGAAATGATGCAGAGAGAGGCCATGTATAGGGCTTTTGAATTATATTTTCCGCCTCTCGAGTTATGTTCCGATAATGCCGCTATGGTGGCAGGCCTTGGATACAGGCTGTTTAAATTAGGCGCAAAAGCAGCTCTAGATATTACGGCTAGGGTATAAGGAGGTTTACGCATGATTACAGATATTCAGGTTGTATCGCGATTATTTTTTGCTGCGGTACTAGGAGGGGTCATAGGTTTTGAAAGGCAAAAGCATAATAAAAGAATAGCGGGCTTAAGGACTCACATACTTGTAACCGTAGGCTCTGCTCTTATAATGCTTGTCTCGATATATATATTTGAAGCTTATGCGGGAAAAGCGCCTGTAGACCCAGCAAGAATAGCCGCAGGAGTAGTGACAGGTATAGGATTTTTAGGAGCAGGCACCATTATCCGTTCAGGTGAAAACGTGCAGGGACTTACCACAGCGGCAAGCCTGTGGACTGTTTCAGGCATAGGATTGGCAATAGGATGCGGTTTTTATATAGCAGGCTTTACCGCCAGTATCATTACGCTTGCAACCTTGTATCTATTGAGAAAAATTCCAATAGAGGACAGGCAATAGAAAGGGGGATACGTATGCTAAAACGCGATAAGCAGGAAAAAAAGATTTTAGATGTCGATGCTAGCATGCAGGGAACTCTCGTGTTCAAGGATCTCGTGAATCTGCGCATAAACGGCAGTTTCGAGGGTAAGCTTGATACCAAAGGCTGGCTTGCGATAGGCGAAAATGCCTCTGTGCACGCAGATATACGCGGCGATGAAATAGTGATAGGCGGAAAACTCACAGGCAATATCACTGCTTCAAACAGCTTAAAAGTTCTTTCCACTGCCCATATTGTAGGAGATATAATCACGCCGAGCCTCAGCGTAGATGAAGGCGCTGTTATTCACGGCAGGTGCCAGATGCTTACAGGCAAAGGAAATGTCTTTAATGTAGAAGAGCTTGCGGGATATCTGGAAGTAGAGGTAGCCAATATACTTGACTGGGCTAATTCAGGAAAAATACCGGCTTTCAAAGAAGGCAATGACTGGAAATTCGAACGGCCAAAAATAGAAGAATGGATAGCGAAGGAAAAAACGAAATAGGCTTAAATAAGAGGCGCTTTAAGGATGATGAAGAGATTTTTGACATCAGAGGAAGCAGCTGGTTACCTGGGTATTTCTGAGGATGAACTGAATAATTTAGCAGATGCCGGCCAGATTACCGCATACAAGATAGGCGGGGTATATACCAGATTCAAGGTAGACGACCTTGAGGCATACCGCAAAAAAGGCATAACAAAAGGCAGTAAAAGGCATAGTAAAAATATTTTTGACAACATCAGGGATTTTTTCTATTTCAATGATTTTTACATATATTCCAGCGTAGCGATAATCGTAATACTTTACTTTATATTCAAAAAACAATAAAAATGCACTCCGCAAAATATTTAAAGGAAATATTGGCCAAGACTCATTCTAAAAAGATATCTGTAGCCGGCGCTTTCAAGGCGCTTAAAAACCTTCCTTATCAAAATATGGAATTTGTCAGGCTGGATCATCACAGAGCTGTCCGCAAAGGTTTCGGCGAGGTTATCTATTGCGAAAATAAAACGCCTGAACAGGTAAAGAAAATAACGGGAGCTCTTTTAAAACACAAGAACCCTATTTTACTCACACGCGCCGCTAAACCCCTATATGATTATTTGAAAAAATATTTTCCGGTATTAAAATATAATGAGCCGGGAAGGGTTATATACCTAAAAAGAGGCAGGTTAAAAAATAAGAAAACAGTTTTGATACTAACAGCAGGCACCAGCGATATACCTGTGGCTGAAGAAGCCAGGATAACCTTGGAAGTGATGGGAAACAGGGTAAAGACTGTTTACGATGTGGGCGTTGCAGGTATACACCGTTTGCTGGACAAGCTTCCTGAGATCTCAAAAGCCAATGTTATTATAGTAGTGGCAGGTATGGAAGGCGCGCTTGGAAGCGTGATAGGAGGCCTTACTGACAAGCCTGTTATTGCAGTGCCTACAAGCGTCGGCTATGGCTCCAGTTTCAAAGGCATTGCGCCTTTACTTACGATGATGAATTCCTGCGCGCCAGGAGTCACAGTGGTGAATATAGATAACGGATTCGGAGCCGGTTACTTCGCCAGCTTAATAAACAAGTAACAACTTGACCCCTCGCCAAGAGAGATGAGTGAGGCTGGCTCGGGATTCGCTTAAAAGCGAACCCCATAATAAAAAATGCCATGGCTGTAAAGCTGTGGCGCTTCACAAAACTGACATTGTTAGAGTGTCAAGATTGTATATGAATATATTGCAGATTCTTCCAAAACTTGACGTAGGCGGGGTGGAGACGGGCACTATAGACCTGTCTAAGGAGTTGATTAAGAGAGGGCATAAGGTTGTCGTTGTTTCCGGAGGGGGGAAGCTTGTAAGGAATTTAATAGAGAT
>JAHJGB010000101.1 GCA_018824725.1 Candidatus Omnitrophota bacterium | reverse complement strand
GTCCAGGATTTTTCCAAACAGCCGAAAGGCGCAAAGATTTTATTAAAAAAAGTAGATGACCCGGAAAGATTCGGCGTAGCTGAGGTAAAAGGCAATCGCATTATGAAGATAGTTGAAAAGCCTAAACATCCTAAATCAGACTATGCTGTCACAGGCATTTATATGTATGACAAAAAAGTTTTTGATATCGCGAAGACCTTGAAGCCTTCCAAGAGAGGCGAGCTTGAGATTACAGACGTGAATAACGAATATATAAAACGCGGAGAAATGACATTCGCAGTCCTTGAAGGCTGGTGGTCGGATTGCGGCACGCACGAGGCGCTATTACGCGCTAATAACCTGGTAGCCGGGATAATTAAAAAATGAAAATTCTTGTAACAGGCGGATGCGGGTTTATCGGGTCAAATTTTATAAGGTATATGCTTAAAAAATATTCTGCCTATAAGATTGTAAATCTTGATAAGCTTACATACTGTGGAAATCCGGATAATTTAAAAGATATAGAAGGCGATAAGCGTTACGCTTTTATTAAAGGCGATATCTGCGATAAAAAAATCGTGGATAAAATAATAAAGGACTGCGACACTGTAATCAATTTCGCAGCAGAATCGCATGTGGACAGGTCTATTTCCGATGCCTCGGAGTTTATCCGAACTAATATCCAGGGTGTGTATGTGCTCCTTGAGGCTGCCAAAAGGCATAATATTAAAAGATTTATTCAGATCTCAACTGATGAAACTTACGGCAGTATTAGGAAAGGCTCTTTCAAAGAAACTAGTCCCCTTCATCCTAATAGCCCTTATTCAGCAGCCAAGGCAGGCGGGGATCATCTGGCCATGGCATATTATAGGACTTTTAAAACCCCTGTTATCGTGACCCGCTCAAGCAATAATTTCGGGCCATATCAGTATCCTGAAAAGGTAATACCGCTTTTTATTACAAATCTCTTAGAAAATAAAAAGGTTCCGCTTTACGGAGACGGTATGAATGTCCGCGACTGGCTGTATGTAACTGATAATTGTACTGCCATTGACCTTGTGCTTCATAAAGGCAAGATTGGAGAGGTGTATAATATCGGCGCTAGTTTTGAAATCCCAAATATAGAGCTCGCAAAAATTATATTGAAAAATCTGGGTAAAACCGATAAAATGATAAACTATGTTTCTGACAGGCTTGGCCATGACAGGCGGTATTCCCTGGATTCCAGTAAAGTCAGAAAATTAGGCTGGAAGCCGTCCAAAAGCTTTGATATAGCCATAAAAGAGACAATAAACTGGTATAAGGCCAACACCACCTGGTGGCAAAAACTAAAGTAATTATGAATATTCTGATTATTAGGGACAAAGCAAAGCCTGAGGAAGTAAAAGAAATGCTTGCCGCGCTTGAGTCGTATGTAAAGTTAGCGGTTGATATAAAAAGAGGCATCGTTTCAGGAGGCGGTATTCTTCACGCTGATTGTGAGGCTGTTTTGCTTGAAGATGGCAGTGAGCAGAATGATATCTGGGGCGCGGATTGGCTTCCGGAAACAAAAGAAGTGCGATTCGAGTCATTGATTAATATAAAGCCGCGCCAGAGAAACAGGTCTATGGTTATACAAAATTCTGAAATTTGCACTAAAGTGGCGGATATAGTAAAGAAAAAGTTTATTCGTTAGATATATGAAGAACCCTGAAATTATAAAAGAACGCTACATGAAGGATAGCCTTAAGGTAAGGTTGGGCGGAATAGCGGCCAATCTCGCCAGGGTAGCGTCATTTCTTGAAAATAAATCCAATATAAAGGCCATAGAGCCCATACTGGATGAGAGTAAGTATTTTATTGAATGGACAGCCTTTCACGCCCCGTTTAAAACGCAAGCCCTGCTTTCAGAGATACAGCCTATACTGGCGTTATGGCAAAGGGGTATTTCCAAAAATTTATATCATGAAAATATAGATAATATCAAAAAGAAGACTGAGCTTTGGAGCGAAGAAATTTTACTATTATCCGGATTATTGGATATGAATTAGGATAATATATATGTTTAACGAACTAAAATCTAAAATCGAAAATAAGAAGGCAAATATCGGGATAATCGGGCAGGGGTATGTAGGGCTTCCTCTGGCAGTGGAGTTCGCTAAGGCCGGCTTCAGCGTCACTGGTTTTTATACCGACGATAAAAAGGTCTCGAGCATCAATAAAGGTGTTTCTTATATCCTGGATGTGCCTTCTTCGGATATAAAAGAGCTTGTAGCTTCGGGTAAATTAAAAGCCACCGCTGATACCAGGCTCTTGAAGAAAATGGATGTTATTATTATCTGCGTCCCTACGCCTCTACGTAAGACCAAAGAGCCGGATATTTCCTATATACTTGCGGCTAGCGAGGCAATAGCTGAGAATAAAAGAAGAGGCCAGCTCATTATTTTAGAGAGCACCACTTACCCGGGCACAACAGAAGAAGTTATACTGCCCAAATTAGACGGGAACGGCCTAAAGATCGGCAAAGACTTTTTCCTGGCATTTTCTCCTGAGAGAGTAGACCCCGGCAATCCTAAATATAAAACAAAAGATATTACTAAAATCGTCGGAGGGGTAACCCCTGAATGCACAGAACTCGCCAGGCTTTTATATTTCCAGGTAATAAAAGAAGTAATCCCTGTTTCCTCTACCAGGTCAGCTGAGATGGTAAAGCTTCTTGAAAACACCTTTCGAAGTGTCAATATTGCCATGGTCAATGAACTCGCCCTCATGTGCCATAAAATGAACCTTGATGTCTGGGAGATCATAAACGCCGCGAAAACCAAGCCTTTCGGTTTTATGCCGTTTTATCCCGGCCCGGGAATAGGTGGACACTGTTTAAGTGAAAAAGAATTTCTTTTATTAAAGGATTCCAGCGGTGTAAAGCTTACTAGAATTGGCGAGGTTTTTGCAGAACTAAAAGAAGTCCCTGAGATAAAAAAGATGTATTATAAAGATGTGCTCTTTGTTTTTCCTCAAGATTTATATGCCTTATCTTTCGATCCTAATTCCAGAAAGCTTATTTTTAAAAAGATCCATTGTCTTACAGGGCGTAAATACGACGGCGCTTCGTTAGAGATTAAAACAGTAGATAATAGGTCTATAAAGGTTACAGATAAGCATCCTCTTTTTGTCCAGAACGGCAAACTGTCAGTTAAACTTGCAAAAGATTTAAAACCAGGCGAAGAAATGCCAATAATAAAGGAGTTACCAGAAGATATTATAGACACTAAATTATCTTTTAAGAAAAAACTTAAAATTAATATTCACAGTAAGGCATGCAGGGATTATGGTAATTTCGTAACTTACAAGATAAAGAGCATAAATAAAATAAATCTTAAGAAGGTCTATTCGCTTGAAGTGGAGGATACGAATACGTTTGTTTCTTCATATGGGATAATTTCTCATAATTGCATTCCGTTGGATCCGCTGTATCTGTCGTGGAAGGCGAGACAGCATGGGTTTGAGGCGAGGTTTATTGAGCTGGCAGCAGAGATAAATTCTTATATGCCTCATTATGTGGTGGATAAAATAACTTCTATTTTAAACGAGAAGAAAAAGCCACTGAAAGGATCGAATATCCTAATAATAGGCATAACGTATAAAAAAGACATAAATGACATCAGGGAATCGCCTGGCCTTGAAATTGTGGATTCCCTGATTAAAAAAGACGCTCATGTCCATTGCCACGACCCGCTTGTATCCGGGTTTGAGCTGGACGGCGGTAAAAAAATCACCACAGTAAAGCTTACAAAAGATGTTATTTCTTCAAGCGACCTTGTGGTTATTATTACGGACCATACTGATATAAATTATAAATTTATCGTCGATAACGCGAAACTTATTTTTGACACTCGTAACGCGCTTAAAGACTTTAAAAACGCGAAAAATATAGTTAGATTATAGAAAGGATATCATGAAATTTTTAGTTACCGGAGGAGCCGGCTTTATAGGCTCGCACATAGTGGATACTCTGGTCGGAAACGGCGATAAGGTAAAAGTAATTGATGATTTTAGCTCCGGACAGATGGAAAACTTGTCAGGTGTTTTAAATAAAATAGAGCTCATAAAAGGCGATATCAGGAATAAAGACCTTGTCGCTAAAGCTGTAGAAGGTGTTGATTATGTTCTCCACCAGGCAGCTCTTAGAAGCGTTCCCAAGTCTTTAGCTAATCCGGAGCTTTATAATGATGTCAATATTAACGGCACCTTGAATATCCTGACAGCCTCGCGCAACGCAAAAGTAAAGCGGGTAGTCATAGCATCTTCTAGCTCTATCTACGGAGATATAGATAAGTTTCCGGAAAGGGAAGACTTTTTGCCCCAGCTTATATCTCCATATGGCCTTACTAAGCTCGCGGCTGAATATTATTCC
>JAHJGB010000100.1 GCA_018824725.1 Candidatus Omnitrophota bacterium | reverse complement strand
CGCCGCCTCACGATATAACAGGAAAGACGATAACCAGGTTTCTTCCGGCAAGGACTGTTCAGGCAGGGACATTGCAGAGATTAATGGACGAATCCAGAAAAATTTTAGCAGACCACGAGGTAAACAGGGTTAGGCTTGATCTGAAAGAAAACCCTGCAAACATGATATGGCTGTGGGGCCAGGGCATAAGGCCTTTTATGCCGAAATTTTCAAAGCTTTACCACGTGGAAGGGTCTATTATTTCAGCGGTAGATCTTATAAAGGGCATAGGAAGGATTATCGGCCTGGATGTCATAGACGTACCAGGGGCTACCGGGTATTACGATACGAATTATTTAGGCAAGGCAGAGTATGCGATAGATTCCCTGAAACACAAGGATTTCGTGTTTGTCCATGTGGAGGCGCCTGACGAGGCCGGGCACAACGGAGACCTTCGAGAGAAAATCTACAGCGTAGAAAAATTTGATAAATTCGTAGTAGGCACTGTGTTGAGTCATTTTAAATCCTCCAGCGAAGAATTCAGGATACTGGTTTTATCTGACCATGCTACACCTGTGGCATTAAAGACGCATTCCAAAGACGATGTTTGTTTTGCCATGTATGGCACTGATATAGAGCAGGGGGCGATCAAGCATTTCAACGAAAAAGAAGCCCGTCTTACAAAATTCCGTATTGATAAAGGCTACGAATTAATGGAATTTTTCATAAAATAAACATCCAAACAACTAGAAGACCGACTACGGGAGTCGGACTCCCGTAGTCTGAGGAAACGCTGCTACTATGAATTCATTGATAGTGATATTGGGGTCATTTATTTTGTTAGCGGCCGGGTACATTATTTACGGCAGGATACTGGAAAAGTTTTTTGAGGTAAATCCCGCGAATATCCCGCCTAGCAAGCAGTATTATGACGGGGTAGACTATGTGCCTGCTAAAAACTGGCTGGTGCTTCTGGGGCATCATTTTTCGAGCATTGCAGGCGCAGGGCCGATAGTGGGGCCCATAATTGCTGTGGCTTTGTGGGGATGGGTGCCTGCGATATTATGGGTCGTGTTCGGCTCGATATTATTGGGCGGGGTGCATGATTTCGCAGCGCTTATGATTTCAATAAGGCATAAAGCTGTTTCTATTTCCAGCATTGCAGAGGCTGTTATTTCAAAACGTTCCAAGCTGATTTTTTTAGGTTTTGTATGGCTGGCCCTGATACTTGTAATATCTGTTTTTACTTCTGTATGCAGTCAGACTTTGGCAAGCGATACAAGAACGGTTATACCTTGTTTCGGGCTCATATTTGTGGCGGTAATTACCGGCTACATGCTTTATTGGATAAAGGTAAAAAGTTTTATAGCGACATCTGTCGGGCTTGGGCTTTTGGTGTTATGCATTATTTTAGGAAACTTCTTTCCGGTTGATATAGGTAAAAATGCGTTCTTGATATGGTGCGTGGTTTTATTGGTTTATTCATTTATTGCTTCTGTAATGCCTGTTCAGATACTCTTGCAGCCAAGGGATTATCTATCAAGTTTTTTGCTGTATTTTGGGATTATTATAGGAGCTATAGGTATTTTTATAACGCATCCCGTTATCAATGCGCCAGCGTTTTCAAGATGGGATGCAGGGAATGCGGGGTGGCTATGGCCGATGCTGTTTGTTACTATCGCCTGCGGGGCAAATTCAGGGTTTCATGCGTTAATCGCGAGCGGGACTACAGCAAAACAATTGCCTAGCGAAGCCGACGCTAAACGGATAGGTTATGGAGGCATGATAATTGAAGCATTTCTGGCTGTTTTAGCTATCCTGGTTGTAAGCGCAGGTATTGCTCCTGGGGGATTACAGGCAATGCTCGCAAAAGGAGGGCCCGGTCCGATAGGCGCTTTCGGCAAAGGCTATGACGAGGTCACTAAAACAATACTCCTGGGGAAGGGCGGGTTAATAGCCATATTGATATTGAATTCATTTATACTTACAACCCTGGATACAGCGACAAGGATAACCAGGTATATATCTGAAGAACTTTTTAAAATAAATAATAGATTCTTTGCCACATTTGTGGTAATATTTATAAGCGGCTTTTTAGCATTAACAGGAAGCTGGAATAAGATATGGCCTGTGTTTGGGGCCAGTAATCAGCTTGTGGCAGCGTTGACT
>JAHJGB010000099.1 GCA_018824725.1 Candidatus Omnitrophota bacterium | reverse complement strand
TCTTATAATTATTAGTTCGATTATATTTATAAACTTGTTGTCTGGAGAGAAATTTTTTCATAGGAGAAAACCAAATATAATTCTTATCTCAATTGATACACTGAGAGCAGATCACTTGAATTGCTATGGTTATGCGCGGAAGACAAGCCCGAACATTAATGCGTTAGCTCTAAAAGGGGTGTTGTTTTTGAATGCTATTAGTCTTTCACCCAAAACGACACCTTCTCATATGTCTATAATGACTTCTTTGCATCACGATGTTCATCAGGTGCAAATGTTTGAAGACAATAAACCAGGAAAGCGTCTAAATGATTCAATCCCAACCCTTGCAGAGATTCTGAAAAAAAGTGGATATGTTACTGTTGCTTTTACCGCTGGTGGACATATGCATGCTTCTCGGGGTTTTGACAAAGGTTTCGATGCGTATGCACATAACAATGCAATAGAAAAAGTTATTTCGTGGTTACATAGCAATTATAAAAAAAGCTTCTTTTTGTTCTTTCATACATATGTTGTCCATGATCCTTATCTGCCTCCACCACCCTATAACAGAATGTACGATTCTGATTACAGTGGAAACATAATTGATTCCAGAAATAGATTAATTAAGATATTGGGTGATGATAAGGAATGGCAGTCCAAACATAAAGCATTCTGGGAGAGTGTGAATAAGGAGTCTCTCCGTGATGTCGACTTTCTAAAGGCATTATATGATGGGGCAATATATTTTATGGATGAGACGATAGTCAAAGTTTTGATCCAAGAATTGAAAGAACTGAATATATTTGAAGATACGATAATCATTTTTACTTCCGACCATGGCGAAGCATTTAACGAGCACGGCAACTTTTTACATAGGGACATATTTTGGGAAACCTTACATGTGCCGCTCATAATAGTATATCCAAAAATTATTCCTAAAAATATAAAAATTGGACAATTGGTAAGGTTAATCGATATTATGCCTACCATATTTGATTTACTAGGGTTAAAAAAGCATATATTTATGCAGGGGGAAAGTCTTCTTCCCGCTATTCATGGTATAAATTTAGACCTATCTTGTTATAGTTCATGGAGGAATTTTATAGGCATGACTACTAATGAGTACGCTTATATAAAAAACAAAGAAACTGAGTATCTTTATGATAGACAAAAAGATACTGTAGAGAAGTATAATATAATCGCAAATGAACCGCAAGTAGCATACGAACTAAAAAAGAAGCTATTCGAACAAAAACAGTTTTGCGAAGAGTTGGCACCTGATTTTACCCCAACGGAAGAAGTCTTACCTGACCAAGAGACTGTAAAGAAATTGAAAACGCTTGGTTATTTACAATGAAAGACTCAATAGCTATTTGATTATGATAAAGATATGAATAAATTTAAGCGCTTCTACATTCGAACATTTGGCTGCCAGATGAATGAGCATGATTCTGAGAGGGTCAGGGATATGTTTGTTCAGGCGGGATGCACATTAACAGAAAAAACCGAAAATGCGGATGTAATCATCTTCAATACCTGCAGCGTAAGAAAGCATGCCGAGGACAGGGTATATGGGAAGGTTGGGACGCTGGCCGAGCTTAAGGCGAAAAAGCCCGGCCTTATTATAGGTATTATAGGATGCATGGCAGAGGCCCAGAGGCATGAAATCTTCGCTAGGCTTCCGCATGTAGATTTTTTATGCGGGCCTGCTGATTTGGACAGGATCCCGGGGATAATAAGCAAGATAAGAAACGGGGCAGGTCGAATTGCCTACCTGGAAGGTTATAAGTCAAAAAGGATACCCGCGTTTCCTGAAGAACGGAACGCAGGCCATGCCGGTTTCGTGAAGATAATGGAAGGCTGCGATAATTTTTGTTCATACTGTATTGTCCCTTATGTTAGAGGCAGGGAGCGAAGCAGGCTTTCAAAAGATATCCTGGATGAGATTAAAAAATTGATTGAGAGCGGAGTAAGGAAAATCACTCTTTTAGGCCAAAATGTAAATTCGTATGGCAAAGGCCTTAAGGAAAAAATTGATTTTGTGGAACTTCTGACAAAAATAGATAAATTAACCTCTCTCCACCCCAGGGGTGCCACCCCAGGGGTGCCACCCCTGGGGTGGAGAGGTGATATCAAAATAAATTTTCTCACCAGCCACCCAAAGGACGCGAGCGTGGAATTATTTAAGGCAATGAGAGATTTAAGATCTGTGTCAAAAATCCTGCATCTGCCCCTTCAGTCCGGCTCAGATAAGATCCTTAAAAGAATGAACAGGAAATATACTGTTGCGAAATATAAAAAACTTATAAAGAGTTTCAGGGATATTATTACGGATGGCAATGTCTCTAGCGACATTATTGTAGGCTTTCCCGGCGAAAAAGAGATAGACTTCAAAGATACCTTAAATGTAGTCAGAGAGCTTCGGTTTGACGCTGCTTATGTCTTTAAGTATTCCCCCAGGTCCATTACAAAGGCCGCTAAATTTAAAGACGACGTAAGTCTCGAGGAAAAAGAAAAACGCCACGCGCTGCTTTTAAAATTACAGAGAGATATATCATCAAGCAAAAAATGCCAGTAATTTTTTTAGTAGGCCCTACCGCATCCGGAAAAACTAATCTATCGATAAAACTTGCGCGAAAGTTAAATGCTGAAATTATATCCTGCGATTCCATGTGCGTTTATAAGGGCATGGATATTCTCACTTCTAAACCTTCAGCGAGCGATAGAAAAAAAGTGCGGCATCATCTGATAGATATAACCCCGCCTGCCAAGGAATTCAGCGTTGCCGAATACCGGCGCATGGCGCTTGAAAAAATAGAAGAAATATTAAAGCGGGAAAAAACCCCTTTATTCGTGGGTGGCAGCGGCCTTTATGTAAAAGCTGTAGTAGACGGCCTTTTCCCGTCAGCTGAAAAAGATTTAAAATTCAGGAAACGCCAGGAGCGTCTTGCCGGGAAATACGGCAAGGCTTATTTATACAGAAAGTTAAAAAAAATAGACCCTGACAGGGCTGAAAAAATCCATCCTAATGACTCAAGGCGCATAATAAGAGTGCTTGAGATTTATCGCACAGAGAAGATTAAGCCGTCAGAATTAAAGAGATTTACTGAGCCGCTGAAATATAACTTTAAAATCTTCGGCCTTCAGCTTGACAGACAGAAACTTTACGAAAATATAGATACAAGAGTGGAAGAGATGTTTAAAAAAGGCATTGTGAGCGAAGTAAAAAGACTTTCCAGGAAAAAGCTCAGCATGACTGCCAGGAAGGCTCTTGGGTATGGAGAGGTGCTCGGTTATTTGAAAGGGGAGTATTCTTTAGAAGAGGCAAAAGAGCTTCTAAAGAAAAACACCCATCATTTTGCCAAGAAACAGCTGACCTGGTTTCGCGGCGACAGGCGCATTAAATGGAAAAAGCGATATTAGTGACAGTTGATATGAAGGAAAGATCCGAGTGGCCGCTGGAGGCAAGGGCTGCGGAACTGAAGGAGCTTACGCGTTCGAACGGGGCATCGGTCGCAGCTGAGATACTATGCTACAGAGAAAAGCCTTCCCCTGATTTATTTATAGGTAAAGGTAAATTTGAAGAATTGCAGCAGCTTGTCAGCCGGGAAAATGCGAATCTGGTCATTTTTAATAATGACCTTACGCCTACCCAGCTTAGGAATATAGAAAGAGGCCTGGACGCTACCAGGACTGTTGACAGGACTCAGCTTATACTGGATATCTTTGCCAAAAACGCCAGAAGCGTAGAAGGAAAGGTCCAGATAGAGCTTGCCCAGCTGGAATATTTATTGCCGCGGCTCACAGGAAAAGGCATACACCTTTCAAGGCTCGGCGGTGGCATAGGCACCAGGGGCCCAGGAGAAAAGATTCTGGAATACGACCGCCGCAGGATCAGGGACCAGATCGCGAAATTAAAGAAAAAATTAGAAGATATAGAAAAAAGGCGCACAGCTTTACGAAAAAGGCGCAGTGACGCATTTTTTACAACAGTATCCATTATCGGCTACACTAATGCCGGCAAGACCACGCTTTTAAACCAGCTGACCGACTCCAAAAAACTGGTTGCCAATAGGCTTTTCAGCACCCTGGATCCTGTTGCCAGGAGTTATGTGCTTCCGAATAACCAGAAAATACTTTTTCTAGATACAGTAGGGTTTTTGCATAACCTCCCGCATCATCTTATAGAGGCATTTAAATCCACGCTTGAAGAAGCGGCTACAGCTGATATACTTTTACATGTGCTGGATGCCTCAAACGAAAAAATCCATGAGCAGGATGAAGCTGTATATAAGGTATTAAAGGAATTTGGCGCGGAAAATAAGATTACCGTAAATGTCCTGAATAAGACCGACCTTGTGGATAATCCTGACCGCATAAGCCGTCTCAAAAAAGATTTTAAAAATGCTGTCGCAGTATCCAGCCTGACAGGAGTAGGCTTCCCCGGCCTTATAGATGAGATATCAGGGTTACTCTCAGGTCTTATCACTGAAATCAAAATAGATATACCTAATAACAGAATGGACCTGGTGAATATGATTTACGAAAATGGCAGGGTGAATCGCAGAGAAGACAAGCCCGAGTCAGTTTACCTGGAAGCAACTATCCCCGTGAGATTAAAAAATTTATTATAAGATCCTTCGGATATTCGCCTGCCTCATATTCTCGGCAGGTTTGCTAAACGGTGCTCCTTATTCGTCGCACCAGCAATGTCGCATCCTCAGGATCAAGAGAGTCTTTTTGGGAGTCCGACTCCCTATGGGAGTCGGACTCCCATAGTAAGATTTCTCTTGACAAATAGCACTCTAACTGTTAGAGTGCTAATCAGCTTAAGGAGTGGTATATGAAGAAGGTTGATACTGAGTCAAGACAAAAAAGCATATTGAATGCGATAGTTGAATCCTATGTGGATAGCGCTACGCCTGTAGGCTCCAGGGCCATTGCCCAGAGGTTCAGGAATGCCATAAGCCCTGCCACAATCAGGAATGTCATGGCAGACCTGGAAGAGCTGGGCCTTATCATGCAGCCGCATACATCTGCCGGCAGGGTGCCTACTGATAGAGGTTACAGGTTCTACGTGGATTCTTTACTTGAACCCAAGCATCTTACAAAAGAAGAAGAATCTGTAATCAATAAACTCATCCACGCCTTAGGCAGCGATATTGAATATGCAATGCAAAACGCCTCCAAGGCTATAAGCATCGTAACAAATGTTGCCGGTGTAGTGCTTATGCCCAGGCTGAAAAGAAGCATTTTTAAGCATATAGAACTTTTTAATATGGACGATTCCAGGATCCTGGCTGTTATTGTCACGACCTCGGGTTTTGTAAAAAATTCAATAATGGATTTTGAAGAGCATCTTACCAGGCAGGAACTTACGCGCATCACAGAATTTTTAAACAGCGAACTGGAAGGCGTGTCTCTGGGAGATATAAAATCATACCTGACCCGCAAGCTCCTGGAGGAAAGGGATTCGTTTTACACATTTTTAAAGAGGGCAGCGGATATTTTGTCTGTCCCTGGTTTATTCAAAGCGGATGACCACTTGTATTTTGACGGCGCTGCATGTATAATGTCGCATCCGGAATTTATGGATATTAAAAAAGCAAGGTTATTTTTAAGGGCATGCGAAGATAAAAAAGGCCTTTTGAATCTCTTAAACCAAGACATGGAGCTGGAAGGCGTAAAGATTCACATTGGCAAAGAAAATCTTTATAACGAAATACAGGAATTGTCCATAGTTACCTGTAATTATAAGGTCAACGATATGACTGTCGGAGCGATTGCGGCAATAGGCCCCACTAGGATGGAATACGGCAGAGTCATATCTGTCCTGAAATATATTTCTAACGAACTTGGAAAGGAGTTAGAAAGCCTTGGCTGAAAAGACTAAGAAAAATAAAATCCTTCTGACTACGGAAGAATTCCAGGCCCTGGAAGATAAGGCCAAAAAGTCAGATGAATATTATGACAGGCTTCTGAGGCTGCAGGCGGATTTTGACAATTATAAAAAGCGGCTTGAAAAAGAAAAGATAGAGTTCATAAAATTTGCCAATGAGGAGATTATCGCGGAAATCTTAAAGATATTGGATGATTTTGAGCGGGCAGTTGAGGCAGGCAAGATAAAGCATGATTTTGACATCCTATATAAAGGTATAGAGATGATACATAAAGACCTGAGGGATTTTTTGAAAGAAGAGGGCATTAAAGAAATAGAAGCCAAAGGGAAACCGTTTAATCCTCATGAACACGAGGCAATGATGCAGGAAGAGACAGACGCTCATCCTGAGGATTATGTAATAGAAGAATTGCAAAAAGGATATACCTTAAACGGCCGCGTCATAAGGCCGTCCAAGGTAAGAGTGGCAAAACGACCGAAGGGAACCCCGAGCGACCCTTCTACAAACTCAGGGGAGTCCCGAGCATCGTCGAGGGACGAAGCCGAGGGGGAAGCCAGGTAAATAATCGCGGAACTACGCTGAAGCAGTTGTTCGTTTTACTCGCAACTGACGCGGAACTACGCGGAAACTAAACACTAACTTCCGCGTTTTTCTGCGTTACATTCTGCGTATTTCCGCGATAAACAAAGGGAGCAAGGAGGCTACTATGGCAAAAGTTATAGGAATAGATTTAGGGACATCTAACTCAGCGGCATCGGTAATGGAAGGCAATAGGCCTGTTATTATCCCGAGCGCAGAAGGAGCTGGAGTGGCCAGCGGAAAAGCATTTCCGTCTTATGTGGCATTTACCAAAGACGGCCAGAAGCTCGTAGGCGAGCCTGCCAGGCGCCAGGCAGCTATAAACTCCGAAGGCACTGTCCAGGCAGCCAAGCGCAAGATGGGCACTGACTTCAAATTTAAGATCTTCGGCAAGGAATATACCCCTCAGCAGATCTCTGCTTTTATCCTGCAGAAAATAAAACAGGACGCAGAGGCATATCTGGGCGAGAAGGTAGAAGGCGTGGTCATTACCTGCCCCGCGTATTTTGACGATAACCAGCGTCAGGCTACCAAGGATGCCGGCGAGATAGCGGGCTTAAAGGTCCTGCGTATTATCAATGAACCCACAGCCGCCTGCCTTGCCTATGGCTTGGACAAGGCTCAAAAATCGCAGAAGATTATGGTATTCGATCTCGGCGGAGGGACATTGGACGTTACTATAATGGAAATGGACCAGGGCGTATTTCATGTGCAGGCAACTTCCGGGGATACGCAGCTGGGCGGCACTGATATGGACAAGGTCCTGCTGGAATACCTGGCAGGGCAATTCAAGCGCGAAACAGGCATTGACATTATGAATGACAAAATGGCAGTGCAGCGCTTACGCGAAGCTGCAGAAAAGGCCAAGATAGAATTATCTTCCACGGTCAGTACGGATATAAATCTTCCTTTTATTACAGCGGATGCCAGTGGCCCTAAACACATGACCATGACTTTATCCAGGGCAAAGCTTGAAGACCTTGTAAAGCCTATTGTAGACAGGTGCAAGCATCCCATTGAACAGGCAGTAAAGGATTCTAGTATTTCCACTAAAGATATAGACAGGATTATTATGGTGGGCGGTCCGACCAGGATGCCTATTGTCCAGAAATTCCTGGAAGATTATGTGGGTAAAAAGATAGAACGCGGAGTAGATCCAATGGAATGCGTTGCGCTCGGCGCAGCTATCCAGGCCGCGATTATTACCGGAGATATGAAAGATGTGCTGCTTCTTGACGTGACACCGCTGTCTCTGGGTATAGAAACGCTTGGCGGAGTAAGCACAAAATTAATAGAAAGAAACACTTCCATTCCTACGCAGAAGAGCCAGATTTTCTCAACTGCCGCGGATAATCAGACAGCAGTTACCATCAGGGTTCTGCAGGGCGAGCGCCAGATGGCAAGCGATAATGTGGAACTGGGAAGATTTGATTTAGTGGGCATACCAGCTGCGGCGCGCGGCATACCTCAAATTGAGGTAAAGTTTGATATTGACCGCGACGGGATCGTACATGTTTCCGCTAAAGATCTGGGCACAGGCAAAGAGCAGACTATTAAAATCACTGCCTCGACCAAGCTTTCAAAAGACGAGATAGAGAAGATGGTCAAACAGGCTGAGGAATTTGCCGAGCAGGATAAAAAGAAGAAAGAGGAAATCGAAATAAAAAACCAGGCAGATACCCTGGCTTATTCAGTTGAAAGGTCTTTGAAGGATTTCGGGGACAAGGTCAGCCAGGACGACAGGCTCAATATCGAAAGAAAACTCACTGATCTCAAAGAAGCCTTAAAAGGCACGGATGCAGAAAGAATCAAAAAGTCAATGGACGAGCTTAGCCAGGCTGCGCATAAATTGGCAGAAGAGGTTTATAAGGCAGCTCAGGCAAAGCAGGGGCAGAAGGGCCAGCCAGGCCCTCAGGATACCGGCCCGGAGGCTTCTAGTGCTGAAGAGCCCAAGAAAAAAGATGGCGACGATGTAATTGACGCAGAATTCAAAGAAAAATAACCTATAGGGACGGTTCTAGAGCCCGCTACAGATGTGTCCCCTTTAGGGGACACATCTCCGATTAGCTCTAGAACCGTCCCTGATTTAATAAAATGACGACAAAGCGGGATTATTACGAGATACTCGGGGCGCCGAAAAACGCGAGCGTAGAAGATATTAAAAAAGCCTATAGGAATCTTGCGCTTAAATATCACCCCGACCGCGTTACTCCTGACAAGAAAAAAGAAGCTGAGGAGAAATTCAAGGAAATCTCGGAATCCTACGCAGTTCTTTCTGACTCCCAGAAACGCAGCCAGTATGACCAGTTCGGCCACGCAGGCATTGATTCCAAGTATTCTTCTGAGGACATATTTAGAAACGCTGATTTCTCAAGCATTTTTGAAGACATGGGCGCTAGCGGGGATATGTTTGAGGAGATCCTGGGAAGCTTCGGTATGTTCGGCATGGGTGGTGGTCAGAGGCGGGGACGCGGCTCAGGCAGAGGCAGGGACCTTGAGTTTGAATTTGAAGTATCTTTTGAAGAAGCAGCTTTCGGGACCAAAAAAACTATCAGCATCCCGAGACAGGTGCTATGCGATACCTGCAATGGTTCAGGCGCTAGGCCCGGCACTAAGAAAACAAACTGCCCTACATGTAACGGCAGAGGCCAGGTCCTGTATTCAGCAGGCTTTATAAATGTTTCCCAGACCTGCCCGAAATGCAGGGGCGAGGGCTCTACCATAAAAAGCCCATGTTCCAAATGCGACGGAGCAGGCAAGGTTAGAAGCACCCAGAAGATAGAGGTGACTATACCGGCAGGCGTTGACACAGGTTCGCGCCTCAGGGTCCAGGGCGAAGGGGATTCAGGGACTAGGGGCGGGCCCAGCGGCGACCTTTATATTTACATAAATGTAAAAGAACACCCTGTATTCCAGAGGCATGGTTATGATATAATATGCGAAATGCCTATTAGTTTTCCTCTGGCTACTCTTGGCGGGGAAATAGAAGTCCCTACTTTGACAGGCAATGTGATGATGCGGATTCCGGAAGGCACTCAGTCAGGGAGAGTTTTCAGGCTGGGTGCTAAAGGCGTGAAAAATCTGCGCGGGTACGGGACAGGCGATCAGCTTGTAAAAGTTACAGTGGAAACACCCACGCATCTCACCTCGGAACAAAAAAAGTTTTTGAGAGAATTTGAAAGAGTCTGCAACGGAAGCGTTAACCCCATATCGCAGTCGTTTATGGATAAGGTGAAAAGATTATTCAAGAAATAGGAGATTAAGATGCCCACATACGAGTATGAATGCGCGAAATGTAAAAAGACTTTTGAGATATCCCAGAGCATGAAGGATAAGCCGATTACCACCTGCCCTGACAAAAAATGTAAGGGTAAAGTGAAGCGCTTGATAGGCGCCGGAGGTGGTTTTATATTCAAGGGCTCTGGTTTTTACGCTACTGACAATAGAAGCTCTGGCTATAAGGAAAAGGCAAAAAAGGACAATCCTTCCAATCCATGTCGCACGTGCAAAGAAGAGTGCAAGCATTGATTAAAAAATTCCTTAAATACTGGCTGCCTTTATGTCTGTACGCGGGCCTTATCTTTTACGTTTCAAGCATCCCCAAGCCTTTACCTCATATTTCCATACCTTATTTTGATAAATTTTTACATTTGATTGAATACGCTATTTTCGGCATCCTGGCAGCCAGGGCCTTTAAAAGTTCAACCCAGGTAGCTTTATATAAAAATTTTATAATGCTCTCAGTCTTAGCTAGCGTGGCTTACGGGGCATCGGATGAATTGCACCAGCTTTTTGTGTCATGCCGCAGTTGTGATGCTTTTGATGTGACGGCAGATCTCATAGGCGGAACAATAGGAGCTATTTTTTATGGCAAATATCGCGCCTTTTAAAGGCACCCGGTATAATCAGGACAAGATAAAGGATTTTTCAAAGGTCGTTGCCCCGCCTTATGATGTGATTTCCAAAGATGAGCAGGACGAGCTTTATAAAATGAGCGAATATAATATCGTACGCATGCTTTTTGGAAAAGACCTGGCAGGAGACAATGAAAACGAGAATAGATACACCCGCGCCAAAAAATATCTTAAAGCCTGGCAGGAAAAAGCTGTTTTGAAAAAGGATACTGAGCCGAGCATCTATATAAATCTCCAGGAGTTTAAGCTGGACGGCAAAATTAAAAGAAGAATAGGTTTTATCGCGCTTTTGAAACTCGAAGAATTCGACACTGAAAAATCTTCCATATATCCGCACGAGAACACATTGGCAGCTCCCAAAGAAGACAGGGCCAAACTCATCCACTCCATAGAGGCAAATCTCGGGCCTATATTCGCGATCTTCGAGGACCCTAGCCGCGTGATCGCTGATTTGATAAAAAATGAAATGAAACTAAAGCCTATCGCGGATATATTTGATAATCACGGCGTTCGGAATAAATTCTGGCGAGTTTCCGATAAAAAAATACTGGATAAACTTTGCAGCTACATGAAAGATAAAAAATTATTTATCGCAGACGGCCACCACAGGTATGAAGTGGGCCTGGCTTTTAGTAAATTTAAAAAAGGCCCCAAGTACGGCTATATACTTACATATTTTACAGACCTCTTAGGCGACGGCCTGGTGATACTGCCATACCATAGAATAGTGGGAGGCTTGGATAAAGCCATACTCACAGGATTGGAAAATAGTTTAAAGAAAAATTTTATCGTAAAGCCTCTTAAATCCAAAATTGCCCTGAAGGCCTTTCTGGCAAAGGTAGCTCCCACAGAAGCCAGGTTTGTGATTTATGCCGCTAAAAAGTTCACAGGCCTTATATTTAAGGATAAAAAAGATCTAGACGTAACTATTGCGAAAAATCTTATCATTGACCCGCTCGGAAAAATTTTTATAGATTTTACGAAAGATTTGGATTATGCTATTAAGGAAGTAAATATTGGCAAGTTCAGCTTTGCCATTTTAGTCAACCCTGTGAAGATTACAGAAATCAGGGATGTAGCGTTCAGGGGTAGTCGCATGCCCCAGAAATCAACATATTTTTACCCCAAAGCCCTCACAGGCCTTGTAATCAACGTATTTTAATATGCCCATATTCGGCAAGCCAAAATCCACTACCATTAATATCTCGCAGAAGCGCAAGGGCGTTCCTGACGGCCAATGGGTGAAGTGCGAGGGCTGCGGAGAAATTATCTATAAAAAGACCTTGGACGAAAATTGCAAGGTCTGCCCCAAGTGCAATTTCCATTTTACCTTGTCCGCGCCTGAGCGCATAAGCCAGTTTACGGACAAAGGGAGTTTCGAAGAATTTGATAAAGATATGAAATCAGGAGACCCCTTGAATTTTAAAGGCCCCAAGGCGTATCCTTTAAAAATAGAAGAAGACCAGAAGGCCACGGGCATGATAGACGCCTGCATGACCGGCAAGGCCCTTTTAGATAAAAAACCCATTGCTCTCGGCGTTACTGATTCGCGTTTTATAATGGGCACCATGGGCTCTGTATTGGGCGAGAAGATCACTAGAATAACGGAATACGCCACTGAAAATAAATTACCTTTAATAATAATATCAGGTTCAGGCGGAGGCGCCAGGATGTACGAGGGCATGATGTCCCTTATGCAGATGGCCAAGACCAGCGCCGCGCTTGCCAGGCATAATAAAGCAGGGCTTTTATATATATCAATACTCACCAATCCCACCATGGCAGGGGTGCTTGCGAGTTTTGCCACGCTGGGCGACATTATCATAGCGGAGCCGAAGGCCCTTATAGGCTTTACAGGCCCCAGGGTAATAGAGCAGACCATCCGCCAGAAACTTCCCGAAGGCTTTCAGACTTCGGAATTTCTTCTGGCACACGGCCTGATTGATATAGTCAGCCACCGCAAAAACCTTAAAAACACTGTCTCGCAGATTATTACCTATTTATCTTAATGGGAGCCAGGCTCCCATAGTCCCTATGAGTCCCTATGAGAGTCGGGCTCCCAATAGTAAACTAACTGTTTGACATTTTTACGAAAATTATATACAATACAAGATTATGGCGCAGGTAAGTCTAAAAAATATTTATAAAGTTTATCCTGGTAATATAGAGGCTGTGCGCGATGTAAGCCTTGGGGTCGAGAATAGGGAATTCGTAGTCCTTGTAGGGCCTTCGGGCTGCGGCAAGTCCACTACATTGAGGATGATAGCCGGCCTTGAAGAGGTCACAAAAGGCGAGGTCTGGATAGGCAATAAGATGGTCAATGATGTCTCCCCGAAAGACAGGGACATTGCTATGGTTTTCCAGAATTATGCGCTTTACCCGCACATGACTGTTTATGAAAATATGTCTTTCGCCCTCAGATTACGCAAATATCCGAAATCAGAAATAGAGACCAGGGTTAAGGAAGCCGCGGAAATCCTCAACATCACAAAACTTTTAAACAGGCGCCCCAGAGAACTTTCAGGCGGCCAGCGCCAGAGGGTGGCTGTAGGCAGGGCCATTGTCCGAAAGCCCATGGTGTTTTTATTTGATGAGCCTTTGAGCAACCTCGACGCCAAGATGCGCGTCCAGATGAGGATAGAGTTAAACAAGCTTCATATCAGGCTCCAGTCCACCATGATCTATGTTACTCACGACCAGACAGAGGCCATGACCATGGGTAACCGCATAGTTGTCATGAAAGACGGGGTTATCCAGCAGGTGGCGGATCCTATCACGCTTTACGACAAACCTGTAAATAAATTTGTGGCAGGTTTCATCGGTTCTCCGCCGATGAACTTTGTAAAGGGAAGGATAATCAAGAAAGACTCGAAACTTTTCTTTACCGATGAAGGGTTTACCGTAAAGATAGTAGAGGATATGTATAAAAAACTGGTTTCTTACGAAGGCAAGGAAATTATTTTCGGCATAAGGCCGGAAGATATATATGACAAGCTTTTTACTTCTATGGCTTCTTCGGAAAATACAGTAAAGGCTGTTGTTGAAATAGTAGAACCCATGGGCGCTGAGGTTTTCCTGTATTTAATAACAGGCGAGAGTCCGCTTATAGCCAGGGTAGGCGGGCACGACAAACCGGAAGTCCATCAGGATATGGACCTTGTATTTGACATGTCCAAGGCCCACTTTTTCAATAAAGACACAGAAGAAATCATAATATAAGCCTAACCCTGAGCAAGCAAGCACATAGCGAGCGCGTCGAAGGGTGCTTATGCAATCAGAAACCAAAAGCTTCATAAAAGCTTTATTATTCTGCAGTTCCGGTTTTATAATCGTTTCTTTTCTTGCATTCCGCACACATCTCCCCAAACTCCCGGATATTTTTTTATATAACATTATTATTATTTTCAGCATGCACGAGCTCGGGTACCAAAGGAGCCTCTTTTTTCTGTGCTCAAGCATATTTCTGACGATCCTCACAGCCCTTACCGCGCATTTTTCCTACGTCTGGAACGTCC
>JAHJGB010000098.1 GCA_018824725.1 Candidatus Omnitrophota bacterium | reverse complement strand
CGCATAACGGTTTTGCAGACCGCTCCCTTGCTGCTTGGGTACCACGCCAGGTAATAAAAAAATTTAAGCAAGAGATATCAAAACTACTCTTTATACCGAATTTCCCCTTCTCTTATTGCCAATGGGTCGTTTCTTGACGCATTAGTCATAAATAGGTAGATATTATCAGATGTCGGCATTTGGTCAAAGTCACCTGTAGCAAGACCAGGAAAAGCATCCCTAATGGCTTCATCAAAATCGTCAATTGTCGCGTCCTTATAACTCGGATCCTCTTTCCCATTGGTCCCTACCGAAAACACTATACAAGAATCGGCTGTAGGTACATCATCTATGCAAGAGTAGTATGTATAAGGCTGAGAACTCTTGAAAGCATCCGCTAAAGCTGTATCTAAATAATCCTCTTCAAATAATTTATAAAGTCCGCCCTTTACTGGCGACGCATCATTCGTGGGGAATCCGCTATATTCCGAATAATATTCTATTAACGCAAGTTTTATGGTGTTTAGCTCCGTAATCGCTTTGGACCTCCGGGCTCTAATTTTCACTTTTCCCAAAGTCGGGAAAATCATAGCTGCGAGCAAACCGATAATAGCAACAACAGTCAGAAGCTCAAGAAGAGTAAACCCCGCCTTTGTCTTATTCATAACTGGATTCATTTTAGCATAACAAACAAAAATCTCAAGCTATCGTAGTAACGAAAACTCAGAAGGAGTCCGAATCCCGATATGCATCGGGACATCGGACCGTCAGTTTATTAAACGTTTTTATATTTATACGAGTTTTTAAATTGCAGGCAGGGAATGATCCCCTGCATATTTTATGTGAGGGAAATTTGTTCATTTACCCATTGATAAAATCTTGTAGCTATTTTTACTACTTCCAATGCTTCCTTTTGATAAAAATTTCGTCTCTCATATTGAATTAAATTCTTTTTAGCAATAATTTTCCTGAGCAAGGTACTTTTCTCTTTTGCTCCCTTAATAGGTAAAGAACCAACCAAATCACAAACATCCAAATGATTAGGAGAGATAGAACGAACTCCCTTTTCGAAAACACATACAGCATCAGCAGAAGAAATTACACATTGAAGGGCTAGCGTGGCGGAAGCATTAAAATTATCTTTCCCAATCGCCAAAAGCATCTGCTCATAATTGTCCGTTGCCTTCTTCAAGTAATCCAAAGCAGCAGAACGGTCTTCCTTTTTGATTTTTAAATTTTTCGGCGTCATAGTAATTTCAAATATCCAACGGCTCACTCCCCCAGATTACAGAATAGGATTTCATAAGAGTTGAAACAGGAGGAAGATTTTTCTTAAGCCGAAGACGAAACTCATCTTTAGTTTTAATGTAAGCATCTAAATTGAGCTTAAAATATTCCTTAAAGTTAACTGTTATATTATTTAAAAAAATCTCTTCTACCTCGGTTTTGTCCTTTTCATTCCCGGTTATAACCGCAACATCCACATCACTACTATCGGAGGTTTCGCCTTTTTCTACACTTCCATATAAGATACAAGATATAATTTTATTCTGTATATCTACCTGCTTAATCTGTTTTATTAAATAATCTTTAATTTCTTCCTTAACGGAAATCTCTTTTTCAAACATCGGTCGTAACATTTCCTTAACAGTCCTGTTTTTACTATCCAGATTGTAGATGTGTTGTTTTCCGATAATATCCAACTTAAGAACACCCTGATTGTATAAATCCTTTAAGGCAGTATGCGCAGTTTGAGGAGAAAGGTTTACTATTTTTGCTATTTCCCTGCCGGATGCCTTAAAGTCATCGGTCTTTGAAATAAACAATCTGATAATCGCAATCTTAGACCGGGAACTTAAAATATTATCTAAACTTTTTTCTATAGCCATCTTTATAGCCCTTATCTACTGTGTGTCCAGTCTTATGGACGTCTGTCCAGTTCTATGGACATGTAAATTATATTCGTCAGTTCCCCTAATGTCAAATGTTTTTATTAAGGTAGCAACTATCTATTCATAACTTGGCTAAAATAGGGGGTAAATATAGCCATGTTTTGGCTAAAATACAAGGATATTAAGAGAAACTCCTTAAATTAGGCAAAATATTCTGTTCGCTTCTGTTCCGCTTCTCCTCCGTACTCTCTCCGCTGTGGAAGCGTATGAATATCCGCAGAAAAATATGATTAAACGAAAGGATTTTCTTCCTGCGGACCGTGATATCCCACCAAACACGATGGGGACATTGAGTATAATTGTAGAGGAT
>JAHJGB010000097.1 GCA_018824725.1 Candidatus Omnitrophota bacterium | reverse complement strand
TGTATTTGTAAAGACTGACAGTTACGGCACTCTGGTATTGGCTGAAGATTTACTTGAGGGTGTTTTGAAAAAACTGGGTGCAACAGGCAGTGTTATAAAGACTGTAAAAGGCAAAGAATTAGAAGGTACTATTGCCCAGCATCCGTTTTTAAACCGGGCCTCAAAGGTAGTATTGGCAGATTATGTGTCAAATGAAGACGGCACAGGATGCGTACATATAGCCCCGGGCCATGGCCGGGAAGATTATGAAGTGGGGCTTAAATATAATTTACCCGTAGTGATGCCGGTCGATGAAAAAGGCAGGTTTAAAAAAATAGATTCTTTTGAAGTTCCGGAAGAAATTATCGGCAAACCTATAGCAGAAGCCAATGATATTGTCCTTAAGATACTGTCGGATAAAAAAGCGCTTTTAGTATCCGCAAAAACAGAACACTCGTATCCGTATTGCTGGAGATGTCATTCCCCGCTTTTATTCCGCGCCACAAAGCAATGGTTCCTGGGAGTGGACAAGAACAGCCTCAGGCAGAGAACTCTGAATGAGATAAAAGGCATAAAATGGGTGCCTGATATAGGCGAGAAACGCATTTCCAGCATGATAGAGCTCAGGCCTGACTGGTGCCTCTCGAGGCAGCGTTACTGGGGAGTGCCTGTGCCTATTTTATATTGCGCCTCCTGCAATTCAGAAATAATAGACGACAGCGTGATGAAAAAAATAGAAGAAACCTTCGGTGCGGAAGGCTCTGATTCATGGTTTGCAAAAGGCGCTGAAAGTTTTGTGCCGCAGGGTTTTAAATGCAAAAAGTGCGGCCATGGAGAATTTAAAAAAGAAACAGATATCCTGGATGTCTGGTTTGAATCAGGCGCAAGCCATCAGGCTGTCCTGAGAATAAATAGTAACCTAAGGTTTCCCGCAGATTTGTATCTGGAAGGCAGTGACCAGCACAGGGGATGGTTTCAGACGTCGATTTTAATAGGCATGGGAGTTGAAAAGATGTCGCCGTTTAGAAATGTGCTTACCCACGGCTTTGTGGTGGACGGCGAGGGCAAAAAAATGTCAAAGTCAGCCGGCAATGTGGTGAGCCCGCAGGAAGTGATTTCTAAAAAAGGCGCGGATATTCTAAGGCTATGGGCAAGCTCGTCGTCTTATTTTGACGATGTGAGGATCTCGGATGAGATTTTAGACAGGACAGTCGAGGCTTACCGCAAATTCAGGAATACCGCAAAGTATCTACTGGGCAATCTATATGATTTTGACCCGGAAAAAGATTTTCTGACTGCCAAAGACCTGCTCGAGATCGACAGGTGGGCGCTTTCCAGGCTGAACTCTGTGGTTAGAGAGGTCACAGGCTCTTTTGAGCGATTCATGTTTCATGAAGCCACAAGCTCTATCTATAAATTCTGCATACTTGATATGTCAAATTTTTATCTTGATATTTTAAAGGATAGGTTGTATACTTTTGGAGCTGGATCAAAGGCCAGGAGGAGCGGCCAGACAGCTCTTTATAAAATATTGAATGTTCTTACCAGGCTTATGGCGCCCATAACCCCGTTTACAGCGGAAGAGATATGGGGTTATTTTAATAAAACCGGCTCAGTGCATCTGGCAGATTGGCCGAAGGTAGAAAATTGTTTAATCGACGCTGATCTTGAGGCCGGATGGCAGAGGTTGATCAATCTTAGAGAGGAAGTTTTAAAAGCCCTTGAGGAAAAAAGGATCGCTAAATTAATAGGCAGCCCGCTTGAGGCAAAGGTGATTATTGCTGCCGCGAAAGAAGAGCGCGAATTCTTAAACAAGTACCTGGCGGATTTGCGTTATATATTCATAGTTTCGCAGGTAGAGCTTGTAAAAGGCGATAGATTAAATATCCAGGTTCTGAAAGCGGACGGCAAAAAATGCAGCCGCTGCTGGAACTGGAGCTTGTTAGTAGGAGAGGATCAAAGCAATCCAACACTTTGTGAAAGATGCGCCGGTGTTGTAACGGAGGAACGAAAGGGATGACCAGGCAAGAGTTGATAAAATATAAGAAGCTTCTTATAAAGGTGAGAGAAAGTATCGCAGGCGACATAAGCCACATAGCCAAAGAAAACCTTAAATCCCAGAAAGAATCGTCAGGCGACCTTTCCGGTTATAGTTTTCATATGGCAGATATGGCGAGCGACAGCTACGACAGGGAATTGAGTCTGAATATTGCCGGTGAAGAGCAGGAAATCGTATACGAGATTGACGAGGCGCTGAAGCGCATAGAAGAGGGTAAGTTCGGGCGTTGCCTTTCCTGCGACAAAAAGATACCTCAGAAACGCCTTAATGCCGTCCCATATGCCAAATACTGCATACAATGCAAGTCAAAAGAAGAAAAGAATAAATAACATCGTAAGTATTCTTTCCCTTTTTTTAATCCTCTTAATAGACCAGGTTTCCAAGGCAGTGATATCTTCAAGGCTATCCGTGGGCCGGTCTATACCTATAATAAAGAATGTCCTGCATATAACATTTGTAAAAAATACCGGTGCGGCGTTCGGGCTTTTTAAGAACAACACATATTTTTTTATCGCAGTTTCAGTGATTGCGGTGATACTAATAGGGGTTGTTCTTGTAAAGGCTGCCAGAAGAGGGAATTTTTCTGAAAAGTTTCTTTTTTATTACAGCCTGATCCTTATAATGGCAGGCGCATTTGGCAACCTTATAGACAGGATCAGATTGAGATATGTTATTGATTTTATTGATGTTAGAATATGGCCTGTTTTCAACATTGCAGACTCATCCATTACAATCGGCACTGCATTACTTATCATTTCTTTTACCAGATTTGACAATAAAATAAACGTATGATATACTTTAAGTAAGAAAAAGAAAGGTCATTTTTTTTATTGGCAAAGTAAATAGATTTAAAAAGTATTAAGCAAAATTAAGAGGCAAACATGAGAGAACTATTATTCAAAAATATAACCTCAGAGAACAAAAAAAGAAAAGATCTCTATGTAACTGAGACATTTGATAAGAATGGTGTCACCACTACAACCCAGAGGCATTCTATCTATATAGTAGGCGCCTGCAATAAATTCAAAACCCTGGAAGAGCTGGCGGAATGGAAGAAGACCATGAGCTTTAAGGCGAATAAGAGGCATGTTTTTATAATTAAAAAACGCGACTCCAAGCTCAATAAAGACATATTTATATGCGATGTCGTCGGCAGATTCTATGCCGTAACAGGCTGCGATATTTTCTCAATAGCGTTCAAACATTCTTTTGAAGTGGATTTTTTATACGTAAAAACTTAACACAGGAGATGTAATATAGATTAATTTTTTCTTCTTGGTAACCCCGGCCTTTTTGAGATTTAAAAGACCGGGGTTTTTTATTAAGCAATAGCTGGGAGCCCGACTCCCATCACTCTCTTGTGGACCCTGATGGGAGTCGGGCTCCCAGCATTCTCGCGCGGACTTCCGCAAACTTCCTTAGGGCTTGACATGCTTTGGAACATAGTGTATACTTACTCTCTAGATGGAGAGTAAGCTATCGCTGTCTATATGGATAGCAACAACTAGAAAACCGACATTGTTGAATTGTAATGGAGAGCGTAGTGGAGAATAAGATTTACTTAATTAAGGACCTGGCGAGATTGAGCGGGCAAACAGTTTACACGCTTAAATATTATTTGAACATCGGGCTTATTAAAGAGGTAGGCAGGAGCCCGGAGACCAGTTTCAGATTTTTTGACGACAGCAATTTAGAACAACTTAAGAAGATAAGGGAAATGAGGAGACAAAATAAGTCTATAGCAGAGATAAAAGAAGAACTTAAATAAAATTATGGAAGTCCGACTCCCATAGGGAGTCTGACAAATGATGGAAGCCCGACTCCCATGGGGAGTCGGGCTTCCGCAGCGAGCCGAGAAGTATTAATTATGTCCTATTATAGCGTCCTTAATTTAAGCAAAGAACCTTTTTCAACAAGCCCTGACCCGTATTTTTTCTACCCGTCTGTCTCTCACAAGCAGGCGATCCAAAGGCTTGAAATAGCCATCAGATTAAAAAGAGGCCTCAGCGTTATTTTAGGGGATGTGGGTATCGGCAAAACCACTCTCGCGCGGGCGCTCATACAGGAATTGCATTCCACAAACGGGGCGATAACTCACATGATCCTTGACCCCACCTATGATTCAGAATTCCAGTTTGTAACAACCCTTGCCAAACTTTTCGGCATAAGAGGCACATTCCGCTCTACCCTGGATTACAAAGAGGCGATAGAAAGATTTTTATTCAAAAAATGCGTTGATGAAGGCCGTATCATATCGCTTATTATAGACGAAGGCCAGAAGATGAGCCTGTCTTCGCTGGAACTTTTGCGCACGCTTTTAAATTACGAAACCAATGAATACAAACTTCTCCAGCTTGTCATAATGGGCCAGATGGAGCTTTTGCCGAAACTCCAGCGTATACATAATTTTTCAGACAGGATCAGCTTGAAATACATATTGAATCCCCTGGATATCAATGAAACTAAAAACATGATAGAATTCAGGCTCAGGCAGGCAGGCGCGCCTTCAGGCAAAGAGGTATTCACGGAAAAGGCAATACTCGCGGTATATCAATATACGCAGGGCTATCCGCGCAAGATCGCGGCGCTTTGCCACAATCTGCTGGAAGAGCTGGTGATGAAAGACAGAAGGATTATAGAGGAAGATCTTGTAAGCGAAGTAATAGAAAAAGATAGAAAGGTGGCTTTAATATCATGACAGAATCTACCCCGGAAGGCAAACTTTTAAACCTTATACGTAACGACCAGTCAAAGTCAAAGATAGGCAAGGATTTGAAGATATTCACAAAAATAAATATTATACTGATAGGTATTATAGGAGTAGTGGCTATTATTTTTATAGCAGATGTGTTTATTTTTAAAGAAAAGCCTGTAGAGGCGCCGGTTGTCGCGGATATTCAGGTTAAAGTGCCTGAGACGCCGCCTCAAGCGCCAAAAATCCAGCCCGAACCTATAGCTGAAAAAATAGAAGAAGCGCCTGTAAAAAAGATTTCCAGGGAAAAGATCCTGGGTAACCTTAATTTACTGGGGATCATCATAGGCGACAATAACCAGGCCATCATAGAGGATAAAACCTTAAAGAAGACATATTTTCTTTATAAAGGCGATTCGTTCGGAGACTTAAAGGTATATGATATAAAGGAAAGCGCGGTCATTTTAGATTACAAGGGAGAAAAAATAGAATTAAATATTTAGATTCTAAACCGTTTGCGCTTTAAATGGAGATAAAAATATGAAAAAATTTATTATCAGCTTTTCATTGATTCTGATATTTTCAGGAATAGTTTTTGGGGCACAGCCGGATGATTCAGACCTTATATCCCTGGATCTTAAAGGCATGGACATAAGGGATGTGTTTAAGATCCTGTCTCAGAAAAGCGGGTTTAATATAGTAGCTGACAGCGAAGTCAGCGGCACAGTCACTCTTTATTTAAAGGACGTCAGCGTTATGGACGCTATAGATATAATAGCCTCAACCAATAAACTTGCCTATGAGCAGACAGGCACCCTTATCAGGATTATGAATGAAAAAGATTATAAAAATACCCACGGCAAGGTTTTTAACGACAAAACCAGGACAGAAGTGGTCAAGCTGAATTACGCAAGCGCCGTAGAAGTATCAGAAGCGCTCAGGCAGATGAAGTCAGATATAGGAAAGATCATAGCCGAGGATGTTTCGAATACTATTGTGATAATAGATACACCTGAGAATATAGTTAAAATGAGGAATGTAGTTTCCAAAATGGATGTGCGCCTTATCACAGAAGTTTTTTCTCTTGATTACGCGAAGGCGGAATTGCTCAAAGACAAAATATCAGAGATGGTTTCCAAAGGAGCCGGCAGCGTAAGATTTGACGAAAAAACAAATAAGCTTGTGGTTAAAGATACCCAGGAAAAGGTAGACGATATCAAGAATGTGATAAGCGCGTTTGATGAAAAAACAAAACAGGTTCTGATAGACGCCAATATCATACAGGTGACGCTTTCTGATAAATACAGTTATGGCATAAACTGGGCGGATGTGGCAAGGCTAGGAAATCTGGAACTTACAACTGATACAAATCTGTCTACCGGCTTAACGGGCGTAACGCCCAGCACTTTAAACATAGCTACCACTAGAGGGAGCTATTCTGCTCTAGTAAGCCTTTTAAAAACATACGGAGAGACAAATATCCTATCAAGGCCGCGGATTACGGTTTTGGACAAACAACAGGCAACGATTCTGGTGGGTTCAAAAGAGGTTTATGTCACTAGCGAAGTCACCACCACAAGCGGAGGCACTTATCACACCACAGACCATGTCAATTTTGTGGACGTGGGCGTAAGGCTTGCAGTAACCCCGGAGATCAACAGGGCAGGCTTTGTCTCATTAAAACTAAAACCTGAGGTTTCAAGCGCAGACCCCACAAAGACAGTGGAATTAAAAAATCCGGACGGCTCCACGAGGACGATTGTCCCTTACGTGACCACTTCCGAGGCGGAAACTTCAGTGATTGTGAAGGACGGGACAACCCTGATAATAGGCGGATTGATGAAAGACACGCTTGTAAACCACCAGGAAAGGGTGCCTTTTCTGGGCGACATACCTTTAGTCGGAAAACTTTTTTCCAACACGGGAAAGACCAAGGAAAAAACAGAGCTGGTAATATTACTTACGCCGCATATATTTGGCGGGGAAACAACCACAGACGAAGCAATGCTGCGTATGGATGACTGGGACAACAAGGCGGAAAAGGTGAGGATAAAAGAGCCGGACGATAACTGGGTGAAATTTCCCAAAAAAGATAGCGAGCTAGAAACAGAGGCTGCGCCTGAAAAATCTACACAGCCCGCTCATAAATGGACGCCTATTTTAGGGGCAAAAAACCCCGCAGAAATCAGGAAAGTAGAAAATCTTGAAACTAAACCTAGCGCAGAGCCTTTGGCCTCTAAAAGAACGCCTTACGAAGATTACTATTTTAAAGTCAGGCAGGATATCAATGATCTGGCTAGCCAGGATGCGGATGTCCGCGGGATAAACGGTGAAGTTCAGCTGCAGTTTACCCTGGATAAGGAAGGATTTGTGATAAAAGGGCCCGTTGTGCTCAATAATCCTGACCTCAGGCTGGTAAGAAGCGTTGTAAAGATCATAAAAAAGGCAGTGCCTTTCGAACGTTTTCCAAAAGGATTTAACAGGGATCAGGCGGATTTCAATATATCCATAAGGTATGAATAGAAAATAGTGCCACGCACTGGTGCGTAGCACTAAATTTTTGTTGACTGATTGAATATAATAATATAATCTATCTAACATGTTTAAGCGCTTTAAAATACTATTTATAATAACTTTTGTAATAACCCTGGCCTGGCCTCTTTTCGCAAGCCCTGTCGGGACTGTCAAAGAAAAGAAATCTTCATGGTATGCGATTATAGGGACCCAGAATAAAGGCAGGAAGCTTTACATGACAGGGGATATGTTTTCTTCTGATAAAAATCCCGCGAAATCCCTGAGAATATCGGATATAAAAGAAAACATTCTTGTGCTTGAGGGTGTGGGATCTAAGGCCAGCGTTATAGTTAAAGCTGGAGAAAGCATTCCGCTCGAAGATTCAGGGATGATTTTTGAAAAAACAGTTGAGTCAAGCGTATTGGAATATAATTATAATAAGCCTGCCAAAAAAATCACAAAAAATGATATAGAAGATTTTACAATAAAAAGCCTTGAAAAACAAAAGATTGTCCTGGAAAAAGACTATAACGCCCTAGCCCAGGCAAAGCAGCTTTCAGATAAGGAAAAAACTGTTTTTAACAGCCCCAGAGACGAAGCTGCGGATAAAAAGGCCCTCATAACAGAGCTTTTTGATAAAATAAATTCAAAGAAAATAGGCGACAACGTGTGGTCCCTGGACAGATCCAGCGCCCAGCCCGCGATTAACAATGCAGGCGCAGCTATCATATCTGCGATAAAAAGGGTAGAGCCGAAATACAGGTTCGGGGAAGGCGCCAGCCTTAAATTTAATACTGATCTCGGCACAGCAGTGGTTAATAAAGACGGATTTATGGTCCAGAATATAGCTGTCGCGAAGCTCACAGAGAATTTCGGCATAAAAGAAGGGGATGTCATCAAAACCATAAACGGATATCCTGTTAATAGCCTGCTCGGGATATACAGGGTGTACGAAAATGTCGCGTCGAATCAAGGCGCCAAGCTTTTAAGCATTGATATTACAAGGGACGGAAAGACCAAGACGCTTGTGTATAGAATAAAATAGTTAATTAAAAAGTCAGAAGTAAAAAGGTAAAACCAAAATTCAAAAGTTAAAATTAAAAGCATAAATTAATAAAAGGTTTTAGGTTTTTAGTTGTAGTTTTGACTTTTTCGTTTTTACTTTTGAGTTTTATTTGTTATACAGAAAGGGGAAAATCATGGATTATTTATTGACCGAAGAGCAGATAATGGTGCGGGATATTGCCAGGCAGATCGCCGAGGAAAAGATTAAGCCTGTCGCTGCAAAGTATGATGCGGAAGGCATTTTCCCGTGGGATATAGTAAAGATAATGGCTGCGAGCGATTTATGTGGTATATACATTGAAGAAAAATACGGCGGCACAGGCGGAGGAGCGATGGAGCTGGTGTTGGCGACTGAGGAATTATCCAGGGCGTGCGGCGGTATTTCGCTGGCTTTTGCGGCAACAGCGCTCGGGACATTTCCGATTATTTTATTCGGCACAGAAGAGCAGAAAATGAAATACCTGCCTGACATAGCCAAAGGGAAAAAATTAGCCGCTTTCGGACTGACTGAAGCAGGCGCAGGCAGCGACGCCGGAGCCATTGCCACGACAGCTGAGAAAAAAGGCGATCATTATGTTTTAAACGGCACAAAGCAGTGGATCACTAACGGCGGAGAAGCAGAGGTTTATACGGTTGTCGCTTCTACTGACAGGTCTAAAGGCGCCAGGGGCGCAGCTGCGTTTATTGTTGAAAAAGGCACAAAGGGTTTTGAATTCGGAAAAAAAGAAGATAAGATGGGCATTCGGGCGTCTGCCACAAGAGAGCTGGTATTTACAGACTGCAAAATTCCTAAAGAAAATATACTGGGCAAGGAAGGCATGGGATTTATTGTGGCGATGAAAACGTTTGACCAGTCAAGGCCGGGAGTGGCTGCGCAGGCAGTGGGGATCGCGCAGGGAGCCCTGGACCTGACAGTCAAGTACATGAAGGAAAGAAAACAATTCGGCAAAAGCATATCCAGTTTTCAGGGCCTGCAGTTTATGCTGGCGGATATGGCTACTCAGATTGAGGCGTCAAGGGCATTGGTATACGCCTGCGCCAGGATGCTGGACAGCGGCAACTCAAAGGTTTCGAAAGATTCTGCCATGGCAAAACTTTTTGCCTCTGACGTGGCGATGAAAGTCACGACAGACTGCGTGCAGTTATTCGGCGGATACGGCTACATGAGAGATTATCCTATTGAGAAATATATGCGCGACGCAAAGATCACGCAGATATATGAAGGCACCAATCAGATACAGCGCAGCATCATCGCGAACCATCTGATAAAAGAAACAGCATCTAAGTAATATGATGGGAGTCGGACTCCCATCATATTACGAGTAACACTGTATGATGGGAGTCCGACTCCCATCATGTCATAAGGAGTTAAAGTATTGTATGAATATCATAGTCTGTATAAAACAAGTTCCTGACACCACAAACATCAGGATTGACCCTGAGACAAATACCCTCGTGCGTTCAGGTGTCCAGAGCATCATAAATCCATTTGACATGTATGCCATTGAAGAGGCTGTCAGGCTCAAGGAAAAATTCGGCGGCCTGGTGACTATACTGACAATGGGCCCTCCTCAGGCAGAAGAGGCATTGCGCGAGGCGATATCTCTAGGCGCGGATGAAGCAGTGCTGGTGTCTGATAGGGCATTTGCCGGAAGCGATACATGGGCTACCAGCTATACGCTTTCAAGGACTATTCAGAAAATCGCAAAATTTGATTTATTGATTTGCGGAAAGCAGGCAATAGACGGGGATACTGCTCAGGTGGGTCCTGGTATTGCGGCGTTTCTGGACATACCGCAGATAACTTTCGTTAAAAAAATAGAGGATATAAAAGATTCTCTTATCCGCGCTGAAAGAATGACAGAAGAAGGCTATGATATCGTAGAGTCGCCTTTGCCGTGCCTCATAACTGTTGTAAAAGAAATCAATGAGCCGAGGCTTCCTTCGTTAAAAGGCAAAATGAGGGCAAAAAAAATAGAGAT
>JAHJGB010000096.1 GCA_018824725.1 Candidatus Omnitrophota bacterium | reverse complement strand
TGACCCGAAAAATTCACAAGCTTATGCCGGGTTAGGTAATGTTTATGCTCGAAAAGGCGACATCGAAGCCGCTATAGAGAATTTCAACGAAGCCATATCGATTGACCCGAAAAAATCACAAGCTTATGCCGGGTTAGGTAATGTTTATGCTCGAAAAGGCGACATCGAAGCCGCTATAGAGAATTTCAACAAAGCCATATCGATTGGCCCGAAAAATTCACAAGCTTATGCCGGGTTAGGCGGTGCCTATACTAAAAAAGGCGATTATGCAGCCGCTATAGAGAATTGCAACAAAGCCATATCGATTGACCCGAAAAATTCACAAGCTTATGCCGGGTTAGGTAACGCCTATGCTAAAAAAGGCGATTCAGCAACTGCTATAGAGAATTTCAACAAAGCCATAGCGATTAACCCAGATAATGCATATGCCTATGCGGGCCTGTATAACGTATATTTTTCTCGAAATGACGCGGATTCTATGTTAAAAAAAGAAGAAATCTTGAAAAAGCTCGAAAAATTAGATAAAACTTTAGCTGATAAAATTTGCGGACCACGAGTCAAATAATATTATCTGTTAAATGTGATGACCAGGATTCAAATTCCCGTGGGTACACCAGCCTTTTTTTCCTCCACTACAAACCAACAACGTCACTTTTCTAGTTGTTAGCCCATACCTTGACGCCTTAAAAACTTGTGGTATACTTCTTGATACAAATAATGAGGCGAAAATGAAAAAAATACCACTTATTATAATATCTGTGGCTTTACTTATGACAGGCTATTGTTTCGCAGAACAGGAAGTCCCGCAGATATTTGGCAAAGATCTAGGCGTAGAGATAGGCTTTGAAACCTCCTATATTACCTATACAGAACCAGGAGTAATGAGGGATGAGGGTTTTATGTACGGGGTAACCGGTGCCCTGGCTTATCGTAATTATAATTATATGTTAAGCATTGAAGCGAGAGGGAGCATGGGGCAAGTTGATTATCATTCAGGATCTTCAGGGGATATGAACAATATAGATGACAATATGTGGGAAGCAAGGGGGCTCGTGGGTTATGATTTTGAGATATCAGAAACATTTGCAATTACCCCTTACTTTGGATTAGGCTACAGGCACCTTAATGACAACATGGGCGGGATGAGTTCTACAACAGGGGCGGCCGGCTACGATAGAAAGATTAGTTATGTATATAGTCCAATAGGAATAGACATAACTACGGCTTTTGAAAACGGCTGGAATATAAAATTAAGAGCGGAATATGACTATTTTCTGGACGGAACTGTTGAAAGCCACATGGGGTCTATCCCAGGGTATTATGATATTGAAAATGACCAAGACGGAGGACATGGAGCCAGAGGGTCAATAATGTTTAAAAAAAGAGGAGAAACAGTAGATTTTATCATAGAGCCGTTTTTCAGGTACTGGAAGATACATGATTCAAAGCAGACAAAAGATCCTGGCGGCTCGATATGGATAGAGCCGAAAAACAATTCAAAGGAATTCGGCATTAACCTCGCATTAGAATATTAATCTCTTAATTAAAGAACAAACCTTGCATACCTCGTACTTATATGGCATAATATATACGATATAGGTTGTCAAACCACAAGCCTACAAAAGGCTATTTTTTTACCTGGATTATGATAAAGATTAAAAAAGTATTAATTGCAATTTTTATAGTTTTGGCATTTTTCGTAGAAGAAGCTGTCTGTGCCTCTCTCAGGGTGCCCATGTCTTTTTCTGGGTCTTCTCAGGATAAAGAAAGGATAATAGGGTTAATAGTAGCAAAGAGGATACAAGCATTGCAAGCCACAGGCATTAAGCCGGGTACTATAAATGGAAAAATCAAACAGGAATTTGATAAAACAGAATATCGTTTGCAAGAACTCGTAAGAATGGGCGACAACGGAAGTTTTTATGTGCGTTTAGGTAGTGAGTATTTGGAAATAGCTAATACCGAAGTCAGGAATATTGATAGAGCGGCATTTGAACAAGGCCGCCGTATATTAGTAAAAGTAATAAATAAATCATATTCAAGAGAAGAGCTTGTTGTTGAAGTAAAAAAAGTAACAGCCAAATTACAAAAGAAGTTAAAAAGGCCCCCCAACATAAGAGAAACAGCAGAGGCTATGCCGAGCTTGCAAACAAGTCGTAATCCTGCCGCACTACTATACAAACACTTTCAGGCAAACAAGATTAGCCCTTATGATTACGGAATAAGCAGGTTTTCCGGCAAGGCAAATCTTGTTATTAAAAAGAGTGCTGCCACAGAAGGGATGAGCTTCGCGTTCGCGAGTACAAGAATATTTTTACCTACGCAACTTAGCGGTAGAATTGAAATCTCTGCCGCAAAAACTCCTATTTCAAAAGAAAAAAAGATAGGCCTTGTGGACAGGAAAAGTTCTAAAAACAGGCTAACCATAGAGTATATTCCAGAACAGGATACTCTAAGATTGATCTACACCCGACCCTCCGAAGAAGAAGTAGTGTCTGATATAAAAGGTGTTAAAGGCAAGACATCAATAACACTTACCTTAAATCCAGTTTTTTCTGATTTCTATGATACTGTATTTTCAATACCGCTTTATCAAGGGAAAGAAAGATTAAAGGCTGTAGCAAAGCATCTCAGAAATAATAGATTTGGCACTTCTTTTGAACAGCAAGAAAGATATATAAATTTTCATGGGCATCTTTATTTACCATCATTTTATGAGACCAATCCAAGCGAGATAAAGGTTTTCCGCGATAGGGAGAGTTGGGCTCGTTTTCTTGTGCTCGAAGATATTGCTAATCCTGATAATATGGTTGGGTATGAATGGAGAGAAGATCGGATAATTCCTTTGGAGCAAGATATAGGGTTAGAAGTTGATAGTTCCGTATCTATGGATGGTAAAGAAATGCCTCTATATTATCTTCATAGATCGAATGTTTTTAGAGCATTTGATCAGCGATTGGATAAAAGCGTAGAAACTATTATTGCAACTCCTAATGATGCGCGCCTATCAGCTATTGCCATAGGTACTGCCAAGTTTTCATTTAGAGTAAAAAGAGCCGTCAGTGTCATTTCTTTTGGAGGGCAACGTTCGAAGCAAAGCATAACAAGAGATGATAGAGAAAGATACCCCATAAAAATCATACGCTCAGATGACAAAAGAGAGATTAAGATAGGATATAGGGATCCTGATGTACAAGGTGAATTTGTGATAGAAGGATTAAATTGGGAAGATGGGAGCCCTGTTGTCCTGAAAGGCCCTTCAGGATATGAGGGCAAGAGAGGATATTTTAATATTTCTACTATAATAGAAATGTTGAAGCAGAATTTATTGCCAGGCATTGAGGCTTCCAACTGGATGATGGAGACCTTTGATTTTTCCGAAGGCGCAAGCAATCTAAGCTTAAGAAATCCGATTAGAAGTTATAAAATTGAAAGAACAGAATCTGGGGAAAAATTTCTTGTAGAAGATGTTTTAGTTGATCCAAAGGGTTTTTTACCTTGGGAGGATCAAAGAGCCTCTGAATTAAGTACAGATAACTCTCTGGCTTCCAATTCTTTATTGCAGAAAGAGGGTCTTGCTTTGCTAGACATAGGTACTCACAGCGGGGAATTTTTGAGGAATGTCGCCAGGATGAACGATAAAGCTGGAAAACTGGTAGGCATTGATAGAGTAGCGCAAGATGCTATATATAGCGGAGGGTCTGTGAGTATTGAGACGCGCAGTGTTGATACACAAGCAGGAAATTGGCAAAAATACGTGGAAAGAGAATTATATGATGTTGTTACAATTAATTATCTTGATGTTTCAAACCTGCCGGATTTGATCTCTTTACTAGGCGTTGCGAAATACGCGCTTAAGCCGGAAGGATTATTGTATATTGCTACAGATTCGGAAGATCACGCAAAAGAGCTTAGGGATAAAATTGGTGTTATCGGGCGCTTATTTGCAGATGTGCAGGTACTGCCTTTGCCAGAAGATTGGCCTTTATCAGAGCATACTATGACCACAGGCTTTCGCGAAAACCATAGACTTATCATGGCTAATCCAGCTATGAGAGACCAGGCTGTAGTGCCTATTGGGCCTCTAAAGGTTTTTAATGGGTTTGAAGAATTTGTAAATTTTAGAACTGCCTCGGATTTATTTGAAAAACTCGGGCCGGGTTTTGATATAAAAAGGGATGAGAGATTCAGGCATGTAATACTGCTTCTTTTGGCTGCAAAAAAAGACCTTAAAATACCCGATGAGCCCAGTAAAGCCATGAGCTCTTATTACCGCTATCCTACTAATTGCGGGCCATGTTCTGTGAGAGCAAGAAATATTCTGCAATCAAGAGGTTTAAAAGCAAAAATGAGGACAATCAAATTCCCTAAAGAGAATTTTCCTGAACTGGCAATAGACAGGCATAGTTTTGTAGTTACAGAGATAGCAGGCAGGCAGTTTATAGTGGATATAGCAGCTGATCAATTTGAGCCCACAGGCGAGGATCAATGGGCTGATCTTGGGGTTGTGCTTTTGCCGGTTGATATTGCAGAACAAAATCCTGAGCAATTCTGGATGTATGTTGACCGCAATGCGCCCGGAAAAAGCAAAACTCTTATGCAGCAACAGTCCCGCGCTATAGGATCTGGGCTATAAGCAAAAATGAAAAATAAAACTTTATTAAAGACAATCTCTCTAGCAATAATACAGATTTTTCTATTAACAGGCATAGCCTGCCCGGATACTCTAAGAGTTCCCATGATGTATGGGGATAATGAAGGCAATGGGGCCGGCAGAAGAGCTGACATTACCAATCAGCTGGAGGCCAGCACAACACAAAGACAACATGAAACTATGTATAGCAATAAGACTGTTATGGAAAGACGTTCTCCCGCAGCGCACGCCGCATTATTTTCACTTAAAGCAGGAAGTTATCTATGGTACCCTATTTTTGCTGCGGTTCTTATATTGAGCCCAATGTACGGAATTGTTACAGAACGTAGTACGTTGTGGAGACTTATTTGGGCAGCAAATATTCCTGCCATAGTAACCTTTTTCATTTTTGAACCAACAATGCTGCTTCCTTTTAGGTTATCGCTGGCAAGATTTTTTGAACCGGATTTTCACAGAGAATATTATAATAAATCACCTGAGGGTAGAGTTAAATTTATCTTCGAACGGATTAAAGCCAAGGCTATTCAAGAAGGCGATAGAAAGGTTTTAGATGCCTTGTCAGTAGTAAAAAAATTCCGTATCGTAGATAAGTTTCCGGAAAAAGGAAAGGTCTTCAGCATACCAAAAGGCGAATTGGATATTTCGAGAGACATGACAGAACAGCCGGCCCTGGTACAATATATGATAATGAGAAGGGCAAAGATGATGTGGTATTTCGGCCAAAGGGAATACAGGGAGAAAATATTATATTATAATGATCTATATTTTGGAACAGGCGAATTTCTCTTGCGCCATAGTGAATATATCAATATCTATGCGCTCTATCAGGCCAGTCTTTTTCTCTCAGAAGGGAGCGTTAGAAGACTTGTTGGATGGTTCTCTCCATCTCTATCGCGTGAAGGAGAAGCAGATGGCATGGGCATGGGTGTTATTTACACTATAGAGAAAGCGAAAAAAATTGCGCAGGGAAATATACAACGAGGAAAAAGGTATAGCGTTAGTGAATTCGCCGAAGAGTTTTATTTTCCGGAAGACTTAGCAAGAGAGTTATTAGCAGAATTAAATGAGCCGGTAGCAGCATTGACACGCAATGCATCGGTTAGCGTCAACGAAAGACAAGGGCCCGCTTCTAATGAAACTCCGCCAAAAGCTGGATCGGAACAATCTTTAATAATACCTGCTAAAGACGCCAGGACAGGAATCTAACGAAAACTGCCCATAAAAATTCCCCTTTACAAAAATTTTCCCTGACTGTATAATAACTTCACCATTAAGCACAAGAAAAAGGACATTGAAAATGAAACTAAAATTAGGAGTTCCTAAAGGAAGCCTGCAGGAAGCTACTGTAAGGATGTTTAAAAAAGCAGGCTTTACTATAAATATAGGACCCAGGAGTTATTTCCCTTCTATAGACGATGAGGAGATTTCCCCGTTTCTTTTAAGGGCGCAGGAGATGGCAAGGTATGTTGCTGACGGAGCGCTCGATTGCGGCATTACAGGCAGAGATTGGACTATTGAAAGCCAGAGAGATGTGGTAGAGGTCTGTGAGCTTATATACGGTAAGCAGGGGTTAAGGCCTGTGCGCTGGGTCCTGGCTGTGCCGAATGATTCAAAGATAAAAAAGCCGGAAGACCTTAAAGGCAAGAGAATCGCCACAGAACTTGTAAGCGCCACAAAAGAATATTTTAAAAAGAAAAAAATAAACGTGGATATAGAATTCAGTTGGGGAGCCACTGAGGCAAAGGTCGGCGCAGGATTAGTGGATGGGATGGTAGAGCTTACTGAAACAGGCGCGAGCTTAAGGGCAAACAACCTGAGGATAGTGGATACCATATGCGAATCCACCACTCTGATTATTGCGAATAAATCTTCATGGAAAGATCCCTGGAAGAGGAAAAAGATAGAGAATATAGCGCTTCTTCTGCAGGGCGCGATACTTGCGGAAGAAAAAGTAGGGCTTAAGATGAACGTGGAAGAAAAGAACCTGAATAGAATAATCTCTATTCTACCGGCTATTAAAAACCCCACAGTCTCCCAGCTTTCCAAAAAAGGCTGGTGCGCCATAGAGACTATTATAGATGAATCAGTGGTAAGAAACCTGATCCCAAAGCTTAAGCAAAACGGTGCTCAGGGTATAATAGAATACCCATTGAATAAAGTAATTTATTAAAGGCAAAGGCCGAGAATAGGCAGATTTCAACCTGCCTGTTTATGAAGGTTTTTGCGACAAAATTGTAGGGCACACTTTAGTGTGCCAATCAGTGTGCCGAAAACGTCAGGAGGCAAAGATGCCTTGCGGAAGAAAGAGAAAAAGAAAGAAGATAGCGCGCCACAAAAGAAAGAAAAGACTGCGAAGAGACAGGCATAAAAAGAAATTGTGGTAATCAGTAAATAGCTGCAGGGGAAGGCAGGGCCTTCCCCTGCATTTCATTTTACAACATTGAAATGTCCCCAAGATATTATCTAATAATAGGTTTTTTGGCCGCATTTGTTTTTAATCTCACTGGATGTGCATCTGTAAAGCCTGCCAGAACAAGTTTTCCTTCTGCAAGAGCCACTCACAAAGATGCCCCTGATTTGTCCAGAAAAAAAGATACCCTGAGCCCGTCTTCAAAGGCATATGCCCACTATTCAACAGGCATGATATATGACAATGAAGGCAAGACTAGCGAAGCCATAGAAGAATATCAGAAAGCGATACAATTAGATCCAGACGCAGCGCCTCTTTATTACAGGTTAGGGGCAAGTTTTATAAAATCAGGCCAGCTCGACCTTGCTATAAAAGCGCTTCAGAAGGCAAAAGAGATAGGCCCGGAAGATACCAAGGCCAGATTTTTATTAGCCCTTATATATACTTCGCAGAAAAAAATTGACGAAGCCACAAAAGAATACGAGGAGATATTGAAATCAGAGCCGGACGATCTTGCAACCCTTACATCTCTGGCTGATCTTTATATAGTAGGCCAGGACATGGAAAGGGCTGTCAAGATATATGAAAACCTCGCCGCGGAGAAAAAGGATTCGCCTGTTATATATTTTAATCTCGGCATAGTTTACGCAAGGGCAAGCAGGATTGACGATGCGATAAAGGCCCTGGAGAAGGCCATAGAGCTGAACCCGGATTATTTAGAAGCCCATCTCGGGGTAGCAGTACTTTTTGAAATCCAGAATAAGAAAGACCAGGCGCTCATATATTATAAAAAATCTCTGGATTTAGACCCGGCCAATACAAGGGTGTATCATCAGCTGGGCCAGCTTTATTTTGAGATGAATGAAAAAGAAGAGGCCGTAAAACAATATGAAAAAGTTATCAGCGTCGACAGGGAAGATGTTAATGCCTATATCGAATTAAGTTATATTTATATTGCGATGGAAAAGCTGGACCAGGCAGTAGCTGTTCTGAAAAAAGCCCTGAGCCTGGAAAAAAGGCAGTCTGACGTGCATCTGGCAATAGCGTTTTGTTATTCTGAAAAAGGCGATAAGGCCCAGGCAGTAGAGGAGTACAAAAAAAGCATAGAGATAAACCCCTTTAACCCAAAGTCGCATTTTTATTTGGGCGCTGTGCTGGAAGAAATGGGCCGGAAAGAAGAATCTGTGCTCAGGATAAAACGCTCCATTGAACTGGACCCGGAAAATCCCGAAGCCTTGAATTATTTAGGTTACATATATGCCGATGAAGGCAAGAATCTTGATGAAGCCTTGGAGCTTGTGAAAAAGGCGCTTAGATTGAGCCCCGGCAACGGCGCTTACATAGACAGCCTGGGCTGGGTTTATTTTAAAAAAGGCATGTTTGAAGAGGCTAAACAAGAGCTCGAAAAAGCAAAAGAAATAATAGGCGAAGATGCTGTTGTTTATGACCATCTGGGAGATGTCTATTTAGAGACAGGCAGCTTAGATAAGGCAAAAGAGGCGTGGACTAAATCAATAAGTTTAAAGGATGATGAAAAGGTGAGGGGAAAACTCCAGCAACTTTTAAAAAATCCTCCCTCGGCTTCGCTCGGGACAGGAAAATAAAGGACGGCCATGGCAAAACAACCTGATATCAATAGATTGAAAAAAATCGCAAAAGAGGTAAGGATAGAAATTGTAAAAATGCTTAACTGCGCCGGTTCCGGGCATACAGGCGGGTCTTTATCAATGGTGGAGCTTCTCGTGGGGCTGTATTTTTATAAATTCAAATGCGACCCCTCTAAGCCACTCTGTAGTACCAGGGATATATTTGTCCTGTCAAAAGGCCATGGCTGCCCTGCGCTCTACGCAGTACTTGCGAAAATGAATTTTTTCAGTAAAGAAGAACTATGCACCTTAAGAAAAATCGGCACAAGGCTTCAGGGCCATCCGCAGATAGGCTTGCCGGGCGTGGAAATATCCAGCGGATCTCTGGGCCAGGGGCTTTCTATAGCAAATGGTTTTGCTCTCGGCGCAAGGCTGAACAAGGACCCCAAGCGCGTATATTGCCTGATGGGCGACGGAGAATTGGATGAAGGCCAGGTGTGGGAGGCAGCGCTTACCAGCGCTCATTACAAGCTGGATAATGTGTGCGGCATAATTGATTATAATAAGTTTCAGATAGACGGGCGGGTCGAAGATATAAAAGGCCTGGAACCGTTAAAGGCGAAATGGCAGTCATTCGGCTGGGAAGTCTTTGAGATAGACGGCCACAATGTCAAGGAAGTGGCAGAGGCCTATGATAAAGCTGAAAAGATAAAAGGTAAGCCGAGCATGGTGCTTGCCCATACTGTTAAAGGTAAAGGCGTTTCTTTTTTTGAAAATAAAAATAAATATCATGGAGTCGCGCCTAATAAAGAGGAATTAGAGAAAGCTATCAAAGAATTGGAAACGGAGAAATAAATGGAAATCAAAATGAAACCTACAAGAGACGGATTTGGTGAAGGCCTGGTGGAGCTTGGCCAGACAAGGGATGATATAGTAGTACTCTCAGCAGACCTTACGGAGTCAACGCGCGCCGCATGGTTCAAAGATAAGTTTCCTGAGAGATTTTTTGCAATGGGCGTGAGCGAGCAGGACATGATGGGGACAGCAGCTGGGCTGGCGTTATCCGGGAAGGTTGTTTTTGCGTGCACGTTCGGAGCTTTCGCAGCAGGCAGGGCATGGGACCAGGTAAGGGTTTCACTGGCGTATATGAAAACAAATGTAAAGGTTGTGGGCACGCATGGCGGCATCTCTGTGGGCGAAGACGGGCCTACTCACCAGGCGAATGAGGAGCTAGCCCTCATGAGGATTCTCCCTAATATGACAGTCATTATCCCGTGCGACGCGATAGAGGCAAAAAGAGCCGCTATCGCAAGTGCTTCTTATCCTGGGCCTGTATATCTGAGACTAGGCAGAAGCGGAGTTCCTGTTATAACTAAAGAAGAAGACATTTTCGAAATAGGCAAAGCTAATTTATTAAAAGACGGTAAAGATGTTGCGGTCATAGCCTGCGGCGTAGAGGTATATGAGGCATTGTGCGCTCACGAGGCGCTGAAAAAAGAAAATATTTCAGCCAGGGTTATAAATCTCCATACAGTCAAGCCTATAGATAAAGATCTTATAATAAAAGCTGCTAGGGAAACAGGCGCTGTTGTCACTGCTGAGGAGCATACTATAGTCGGGGGAATGGGCAGCGCTGTGAGCGAAGTTTTATCGCAGTCATGTCCTGTGCCAATGGAATTTATAGGCGTCAAAGACAGGTTCGGAGAATCAGGAGACCCGAAAGAATTGTTTAAACTTTTTGGCCTCACAGCAGACGATATTGTAAAAGCGGCAAAGAAAGCCATAGCACGTAAAAATGCGCGAGATTAGAGTTTTTGCTCCTTGTAAGCTGAATCTTTATTTAGATGTTCTGGGAAAGCGGCCTGACGGCTTTCATGATATAGAAACGATCTTTGAAAAAATAGATTTAAAAGACGAGATAATTTTAAAAGAAAAAGGCAAAGGCTTAAAAGTCAGGGCGACCCCTTCTAATTGCGGCCAGGGCAAGGATAATATAGTTTATAAAGCAGCCAAAACGCTTTTCAAAGAAATCGGGATTAGCTTAAACCTGGATATAGAAATTAAAAAGCGCATCCCTGTTTCAGCAGGCCTTGGAGGGGGGTCCAGCGACGCTGCCTCTGTGCTGAGAGCCATAAATGAGATTTTTAAATTA
>JAHJGB010000095.1 GCA_018824725.1 Candidatus Omnitrophota bacterium | reverse complement strand
TATTGTTTTCTTTTCAGGAAATTTTTTTGCGATCTCAGGTGTCGCGGCTATGATCCTGTCAAAGAATATGGTTGAAAATTGTTCAAAAATATTGAAAACAAATGAAATTACCCTTCTAAGATAAGCACTTCTGATCCATTCCTTGCTCAGGATCTGCTTGGGAACATCCTCATGGACATCATATATCACTCTTTTCCCAAAAAGCTTTAAAGCAATTCCAACAGGAATAAGCGCCGGATCATGAAAATGATAAACATCCGCCTTTTGTTTTAGACCCAAAAGGAATGCTTTCCACACCCCCACTGTCATCTTTTTGTATCTTTTCCTTGATATCGGCAACGGAAATATCTCTACTCCATCCACAATTTCTCTCTTATCATGCTGAACAATTAACGCAACCTTATAATCGTTCGCTGCCAGAGTCTTAGCTTCTTTGTGGAAAATCCGCGAATCAAATGGCGAATGTGAAGATGTTAATATGCAAACTTTTTTCATGAATCACATCCAACACTATACATGCAAAATGCCATATTCATATTTCCCTCTTGAAAACCAGAACACACATATCCGAACGCTTATAAGGAAGTAGCGTTAACAAATAATCAAACGGCGCAACTAATCGTAATACCACGATTTTGACCAAGTCATAAAGTCTATGCTTAATGGTGCCTACACCCATTACATCTTCCGTCCTATCCTTCCTGCCAGGTTCGGTTCGCGCACTTGCCCTGTTCGTGATACTGTGAATGCTATTTTTAATACTACGGCATAGATTGGATCCGAGAGACGGCACACCATATTCTCCGATCAAGCTGCAACCTTTATTTTCGAAAATATTAATATATTCTTTTCTGGATCGAATTGTTACATATTCCTGTGAACATTTTTTTTTCTCTACAATAGGAGCAAAATCCATAACAACTATATGCCCGTCCCGGTTAACTACCTTAACCATATTATCGATTGATCGCAATAACAATTTTGTATTGTTAATGTGCTGTAAGACATTTATGCTAAAGATAAGATCGAAAAGATATGCCGGCCCAAAAGTCATATCTTCCGCACTTGTAACTTGGAGCTTTATGCTTGGCTTATCGGAAAACCTTTTGCTGGCATATTCAATAACCTGATCACTAAGATCAATTCCTGTTATCTCGTTTACCCCTTTTCTACACAATAAGGCGATAAAATCACCAGTACCGCACCCAATATCTAAAATTCTCGTTTTCTCACCTACCTGAAAATTCAGACGGGAAAGTATTCGGTCAATCAGTCTTAAGCGAAAAGACTGACTGTGGCGATAAATTATATTATCGCAATCACCAGTATGCTTAAATTTTTCAAATCTTCCATTCCAAAACGCTTTTGGATCATACTTGTCCACTATTTCTCCCGACATTCATAAGCAAATTTTTGATAAAGCCTCTCCATCTTTCCCATTTCCTTCTCCCAATTATTCCTTTCCTGGATTATTTCTCTGCTTAAACGTCCGAATCTCTGTCTTTTATCCTTATCACGAATAAGCTGAACTATCCTTTCGGCTAATACTTTCGGGGACTTCAACGGAATGGTAAATCCATTCGATCCATCCTCTACCCATTTACCGTTATCCCCAAAATCGGTTATTACCGGGGCTACTGCACATGCCATGGCCTCAGCTGTGCTTGCGGAGATACCGGCATCTGACAATGATGTAGAAACGTAAACATCAGAGAGCCTCAAATATTCAGGCAATTCTTCATGTGAAATTGATCCCACAAATCTAATACTTTCCGAAATGCCGAGAAATTCTGTCATATTTTTCAGTTTTCCTTCTAAAGGGCCTTCTCCGGCGATCATAAATTTAACGCTGGGAATATCATTCCGCACTAAAGGCACGGCGTTTATTAATGATTCCACATCATATACCGGCTTAAAACTCCTCAGACTTATGACGACAGGAAAACCGTCTATATTAAGTTTTTTCTCCATTTCCTTATTTCTTTCTCCCGGGCAAAACTTATCGACTTCAACCCCAAAACATATAATTTGAATTTTACTGCTATTCACCCCCATCCTTAACATCGCGTTTCGCATATGATAGGCGTCACAAGTCACAAGATCCGCCCTATTCAGAGCAAATCTTACAAGCGGCTTTTTAAGCCAGGATTTTTCCGCATTTAACACATCAGAACCCCATGCGGTTATTATATATGGCTGAAATCCTATAAAAGCTCCTATCAACCCTCCGATCCAAACCTGATGAACATGAAAAACATCAGGGCTCACCTCTTTAAGGATTCTTTTGAGGTGTATAGCGTAAAATAACGGCCTTAACACCTTAATGCTGACTTTTTTAATAACATGGACATCCGCAATTCTTCGCATATCGCTATTACTTTCCACTCCCGGCGATATCCAGAAAATGTCGTGCCCTTTATTCGCGAAATATTTAGCCCAGCGATAACTATGAACAGAATTAGGATTGCCGAAAAAACATATCCGCATAGTACTTTATGCTCCCCTTTCCTGGCACGGTTTATCCGCCACATTTCCACTCAGTTGCAGGAGTAATCCGGATGGCATAATCATTAGAAAAAATAAAACAGCATCAAATATATTCGCGACAAATAACCACAAAAATGTCACAGCTAACGATAGCATCAAAATCATACGCAAATACCTGTCTTTCTGACCGAGGATTTTTCTGAACATGCAAAGGAAATTCATGCATAAAAGTAATAATCCCACAACCCCCGTTTCTACAACTATAGCTGTAAACCCTTCAGTGGATCCGTACCACCGAGCGGCATATGCCCCTTCCACATTTAATGGCGCGTACTTGGAATACAATCTTGCTGAATGTATTCCTATCACGTCTGAAGCCGCACGCAAACCATGTCCGAATAAAAATGTCTCCACATTAGTACATATAGCGGGAAAAGCTACTCTCAACTGCACCTTTCGGAACAAATCATGACTTTCCGTCGCGTTATGTGCATTAAACAGCGAGGCAAAAACTCCTTCCAGGTATAGATCCAAGGTATACCATTCCGGCCAGATAAAATAGATGAACATATTCATTACAACCAGAAAAATGAATAAAAAAATTACGAATTTACGCAAGCCTACAATCTGGAAAGAAAGTGTCATAAAAAGTAACATTACCAACCAAGCAACCCGGGATTCGTAATAAAAGGCCACCACCATCGCTATTGTCAATGTTATCCAGGCAATCCATCCGTATAGCCTTCTTTTTTCCCGCAGAAGGATAAAAATAGCGGGCATTGCCGCGACCAGAGGGAACATGGCAGCCGTAGTCCCCGCCCATTCAAGATTCTGTAATTCATATCTATGCACTCCCCGGAATATTTCCGAAAATATACCATGAAAAAGATACGCGCTAAAATATACTAAAGCTGCAATTGCCATCAATAAAGATATTTTAACGCGGGACGCAAAG
>JAHJGB010000012.1 GCA_018824725.1 Candidatus Omnitrophota bacterium | reverse complement strand
CAAAATCTTTTTCTTCCTTGCCCGGATGAGTACTGACATATGCTTGAGCTGTCCCAGCCCATATACTCGCAGTAATCAAGTCCACCTTATACTCAACAAGCAGCTTAACGGTTTCCCTGTTAATGAAAGTAGCGTTAGTAATAATATTAAGGTACATCCCCTTCTCTTTTATCAACTTTATTACTTCCTGAATGCATGGGTATATAAACGGCTCTCCGGAGCCTGAAAGTATTATCTCAGTAGTACCCAAACTATGCAGCTCGTGAATTAACTTTTCTACCAGATTAAAAGGAAGATCTTTCTTGCCACCAGGAAAGATCTTTTTCTCATCAACTAAAGGCGAATGTACCCAGCAGGCAATACAAGAGCTGTTACACTTGTCAGTCAGGTCTATCTGTACAGTATATGGCCCGCAAAATGCGCGCCTTTCATCGCCTATACCTTTGAACATTTGTTCCCATATCTTCATATCTTACCTATGAATCTTTTTCTCTTAAACATGACATAATTTAAGTAACTTGATGCCTTCTTCAAAGCCCCCTCAAAACCATGATTTTTTGTATAATCAGAAAATCTCTTGAGATTACCCCTGACACCTCTTTTCTTTCTCTTATGGTCAGCCCATATCCGATAGGCATATTTCTTGGACTCTTCAAGCTCTACCTGCGAAAGGCTATCCGGCTGAAATATGCAATTATAATGGCCATCGTATAACGACCAATCTTTAGTTAAAATTCTTCCGCTTTTATCTAACTCTTCAAAAAGAGCTGTCCCGGGAAAAGGCGTAAGGATAGAAAATTGTACGGATTCAGGGTCTGTTTTTAAAGCATAATCCACTGTTTCCTTGACTGTCTCTTTTGTTTCACCTTCTAACCCAAAAGAAAAGGTCAGATGCACTTTTATTCCAAGCGACTTTGTATACTTAATCATTCGGCCTGCCTTTTTCAAATCCAGACATTTACCGCACCTATTGACCAATTCCTGAGATGCACTTTCAACTCCGTATTTCACAGCATGAAGACCTGCCTTTTTCATAGCATTAAGCATCTCTTCATCCATCAAATCAGCCCTCGCCATCACTGCCCAGGGAACATTATTCAAGTTTCTTTTCAGTATCTCGTCACACATTTTCATTATCCTGGGCTTGCCCACGTTAAAAGTATCGTCATCAAAATATATAGATTTAAATCCTTTCTCTTTTATTAAGTATTCCATCTCATCTACCACGTCCTTTATATCCCTTGTCCTATATGTCTTGCCGCCGAAAAAGATCTGCGGCCATAAACAAAAATTGCAAGAAAAAGGACACCCCCTTGACGCAACCATTTGCACGGAAGGATGAGGAATATCTCCGGGTAAATCCCAATATTTTTCCATCGGAAGAGTATCTCTGTAAGGCCATGGCAGTGTGTTTATATCAATAAGTTTACGGGGCATATTTCTTATTACATTATTCTTCGCATCCCTCCAAATAAGACCATTTACATGAGAAAAATCATTATTTCCTTCAATGATACTTCTCATTAATTCCAGAAGCGTAAATTCATATTCACCAAAAATAACAAAATCTATAAAATCGTATTTTTCCAAGAACTGCGTTTTATATATCTCTGGGTGAGAGCCACATAAAACTACAGGTTTATCCAGCACAGATATCTTTCTTAACAGCTCCATATCGTAGGAAAAAGATGGGGTAGATGTCTCTGTAACTACTATATCAAAATCTATCTTGGGCAGATTATCTAAAAAAATATGCTCGGAAGTCTCTTCGGCAGCATAGTCAATCACAGTAGCATCGATATCATTCTTTCTCAAAAGCGACGCGCTATATGCCAGAAAGAAAGGAAAAGGCATATATTTCCCTTCGCTTTCATCCTTTACATGAGGCCAACGAGAGCCTGCCCTTACTCCATATTTATTCTGCCTCTGCCAAGGCATATTAACTAACAAAACCCTTGTACTCTTGTTTTTACAAACTTTGCTTTTTCTACGCGCGCTATCCAATAAAACTACTCTCTTTTCTTCTATCTTTTTATCCAATTCCTGCTCATTCTCAAATATATAAAATTTCCCGGAAAAATAATTGTAGACGCCTCTTTTATAAGACTTTTTACTGGCTGAATCCTCGAATCTCACACCTATTAGATGCGTCCCAAGGTCAGGCGATGTGTTCTGAACCAACGGAAATGTTCTGCCGAATTTATTTTCCTCAAACTCCAAGGCCAGCGGAGGCAACAAATTATCCTTTGAAAATCTCACTCCTACGAGTCTACTGGAAAAACTCTCTATAGGCATATCCTGCCATCCGATTATCTGAGGAAATTTCCCATCCTCATGTGCATTTATCCATGTCCTATACAAAGGGGAGGTTAAAATGATGGCCTTCCTTTCATCAATTTCCAAAAATTCCTCTACCTCCATATCAATCGTCCACAAAATATGTCCATCTTTATCTATCCTGAACTTCCACAGACAATTTATAGGCAATTGCCTCCATGTATTTTTTATTATCGCAAAGTCGTTTCCTTTCTCCACAATCTCCCAGTTACCAAAAGATGAATCAGACCATATACCTCCGGTATTCATCGATATATTGAATCCAGGATTAACCGTTGCCTCCCTTCCTGCCCAAAAAAGTTTTACATGTCCATCCTCACAAAAAAATTCAACCTTGTCTTTACGGAGAAATAGCGAGCTATTTCGCTCCATAACATGCCTCCTGAATTTTTAAACTATTCGACTTTTATTTCACCTTTAAAAAATTTGCGCTCCGGAGAAAAAACTTCGTTATTTACCTTCTGATACTGTATCATCCTTGCCTTATAAAAGTGGTCTGAATTCTCTATCAGGGTTTTAAAGCCATTTCCTTCTATACACCTAAAATATAAAGGAGCTAATTTCTTTCCCTTTATATTTATTACAGGGTCATCTAATGAGGTATAACAATATCTAAAAGGTAAGATATCATAATCCTTGGTATAACTATCTTCGAATTCCCCTGTAATCCCATTTGACAACGCCCACTTATTATACCCTTCTACAGCCATGATATTAACCTGTTCTATCTCGGGTCTTACACCCTCAAGGATTTTTGTATCGATTTTCCATAGGATTTTATTTTTTATAATCTCCATCCTCCACTTCTGGTAAATAGGCAAAAAAAACCACTTTGCGTATACACTGAATCTATTTTCTTCCCTGGACTCTATTTTCCATATTGCCTGGGAAGAATCATACCATATGCCCTTCACCCGCATAGAAGAATAAGCCCCTAACCCCTTTGTTAATTCCTTGCCTTTCCAAAATATTCGTCCCTTACCTCTATTAAAAATAAATTCAAGGTCCTCGTTTGCCAATTTTACAAGTTCAGAGGTATTTTCTTTAGATTTTAATGTTTTCCTGCCCACCGAGATATTCCCTTCGAAAATCGTATAATCCCCGGGATTATATTTACTTTCATCCTCAAAACGAAAATTGATACTGCAAGCAAATTGTTTCCGTCTCCTTTTCTCTTCTTTTATGAAGAGATGCTATTCGTCTCGATGGATTAAAAAAAGTGGAGATATTTAAAATCGGTAAGACCTTTTCTTCGGATCTCATAATTATAGAATCTACCTTGTTTTCTATCATCCTTGCCGGCATTATGCTCTCTATTGTTTGCGCCTCGCTGGGGAAATTTGATCTTTCGTAGGACGTCTCCCATATTTTATAATTTTCGTTGAATTCTAATTTAAAATAATATGCCTCGAGTTTAAAATTAACCGGGCTAATAATGCCTACCTTCACAGAAAGTCCTTTAGCATTCAAACGAAACACGAATATTTCTTCCTGCCTGCATTTTTCCTGTGTCATCACCAATCGCATGGTATTTACATCCTTTTTTATAACGTTCCAATCCTTGCAAAAAGATAACGAATAAGGTCTTGAATCTATTTTTAGACCTGAAAATAAACCATATCCCTTCGTTATCAGCTGATCTTTATAGTAGAAATTAACGGACTTACCTGCAGGATCAACGAATAATTTTAAATCCCCTGAGCTGATGCAGAATTTCTCTAAATAATGCTCTCTTTGTTTTTGGATCTCGGTCTGGATATACTGGAGAACAGGCATTTCGTCTTCATAAAAAGATATCCTTTGAGATATATTAAACCTGGCCTGGTTT
>JAHJGB010000094.1 GCA_018824725.1 Candidatus Omnitrophota bacterium | reverse complement strand
TTCTCTTTGATGGGAATTAGCTTTTTATTGGACTGTTTATAAATTGGCATATCAAGATTATTCTATCAAGAATTGATAAAATAAGACAAACAAAGTTGAAGATGTAATGAACTATGATGAATGCAAAGGAGAAATTATATTTCTTTTTAAATAAAATAGTAGATATAAGAGCGATTACGCCTGAAGGGAAACCCATAAGGATACATCCGACCAGTGATTTAAATAGAAAGCTATCTGACGTTGAACTTGATTATGTTGTTGAAAAGCTAGAGAGCGATGATCGGGTTATAGAAGTTGTTCGGAAGCCCAATGATCTTGATTTGCCAATAAATGATTTAAATGTAGGTTGTTATTTGTTTGTGATAACCGATAAATTTGAGGCATATTATTCCAAAATCCAGCATGAGCCAGAATATCAGAAATTTACGGGTAAAAAAGTAACAAGTAAGGCAGATAAGGTTGATAGTTTACCAGATAGGCCGACTAGGTATACGAGAAAAGCACTAGAAAAGATATGGAATGTTCTGCAGAGAATAGACGAAAAAAGACAAATTAGCAAGGATGGGAAGTCTCTTAGGTTACCTTGTTATCCTACCAACCCCGATGATGATGTTGGTGAATGGTATGAGAATAGGAAAAATATATTAGAAAAGCTGTCATCTTTAGAAGCGATTAACAACTTGCACAGGGTAAGGGTAAAACGACAAGGGAAAGACTACCATCACTGGGGCTTTCATCTGGGCAATGAGTATCAAAATGTTTTTACTGATTACGAGGAACGATATAACCGTTCAGCTAATGCCTATAAAGAAGCAAAGCAGGAAGAAGGCAGTGAGGTTAGTGAGGTTAAAGCTCCTGTTTGGTTTAATAATTTTAGGTGGGAAGGTAAGGATTTTGCCTTTGATCAGTATGGCGATATTAGTTTTACGAGTAGCGATAGAGAGCATATTTTTAGAACTCTTACTAACAAAAAGGGTGGCTGGGCTACGATAAAAGAGATGAGGGGTGATAAAAGCGACAACTATGTTCGTGCGACCATAGGGCAAATCAAGAAGCGATTACCTAAAGGAGTTAGAGAATGGATTAAGATTGTCTCAACGCGAGATGATGACCGTGAAGACAAACCAATTATGGGGGCATATAGAATTAAAGTTCTTCAGAAGCCTAAACCCCTTTAGGTTTCATTCCTCTATACAGGTTTTTATCCTTAATGTTTAAATCCTATGATAGCAGGGAAAGCTGCAAGCTGACCTTAACCCCCTAAATGTTGACCTCAATACCTCTTTAGGTGCGAAACTTTGCCTAATGAAAAAAGGCAAGGTCATTCCAGGCAATAAAAAACAACCCAAGTCGAAAAACTTTGTCCTATTACCCGAAGAAAAAAAACGGCTGGCAGATTTCTTTTCCCTTCTTATTGCAATTGACCGCAGGGAAAATGTAACGAAATTCTATGACAAACCGATTAACTGAAATACAAGTCATTCCCATCAAGCCACAGAGCGGCCTTGTGGGCTTCGCCAGCCTTGTTTTGGATGGCAACCTATATCTTGGGTCAATTGGGATAGCCACACGGCCACAGGGCGGGTACAGGCTTGTTTATCCAACGAAAAAAGCAGGGGATAGGAATATAAACATTTTCCATCCAATTAATAAACGGTTTGCGGAAATTGTTGAGAAGTTTGTCATTGAACGGTTTGAAGAAGTAATGAAAAAATGATAGACACAATAGTTTTGATGCTTAAACAAAACATGTTCACAATACTAGACCATAGTAAATTTAATCCCTCAACGAGCGAATTATATAATTCTGTTGGATTAGGTGGTCAATTGTATAAAAAATGTGTCCAAAACCCAACCAGGGACGAGTTAAAACGAGGAATATATAAGCCAAGGCTGACGGTTACTAAAAGGGTGAGTAGGCAGGGTTTTTATGAGATTACACTAAGGATTGAGTTCTCAGCACCTAAGTTATTATACGAGAATAACTTTGACGAGCTTGTAGATAGTAACTTTATGGAGGTTGTGGCGAGATTGAAAATAGTGTTGCGGAATATGGGTGTTGGTATCTTTGAAAGTAGCCTGGTTAATGCCCCTG
>JAHJGB010000093.1 GCA_018824725.1 Candidatus Omnitrophota bacterium | reverse complement strand
GTTACGATTACGATGCCCGTTTTTTCGTAACTGGTAATTCGTAAACCGCCCCGTGGAATCTAAAAGATTCCCGGGACCAAAGTCTTAGAGATTGCTCAGCAATCTCTAAGGGTAAAGCGTAATTTTTAAATTACTAATTACTGATTACCATTTACGATTTACGCAAGATGTCAATATCTATCCATCATTTATTTTTTATGAATGTATTGTATTGTTTTTGAAGGCAAGCGTCAAAATATATGAGGAGATTACTGCAAGGAAAAAGGCATTTCAAGGTCGTGTGCTTCTAATAAAGTCTTGTCACTTAGAATGTCTTTAGTATTGCCTTGTGAAACAATAATACCTTTATCTAAAATAATTACTTGTTGACAAACTTCCAACACCAATTCCAAATCATGTGTGGCGATTATTTTAGTAAGTTTGGAATCTTTAATAAAATTTATAAGTTTGCGTCTGTGTTTGGGATCAAGATTGCTTGTCGGTTCATCCATATCAAGGATTTCAGGTTTCATCGAAAGCACTGTGGCAATAGAAACTCTTTTCTTCTCTCCAAAACTTAAATGATGAGCAAGTTTATCTTTAGCTTTTAGCATATCCACTTCATTCAGAGCTTTTTCTATCAATGCAGGAATTTTCTCTTTAGGCATATCCATATTTATGGGACCAAAAGCTACATCGTCAAAAACGGTAGGCATAAATAACTGGCTATCCGGGTCTTGAAATATAAGCCCTACCTTACTGCGTATTTTGGGCAAATCTGCTTTATTTATTTGCATCCCGCAAATTTTTACAGAACCCTGCCCCTGTAAAATGCCGTTTAAATGTAATAATAAAGTGGTTTTCCCTGCGCCATTAGGACCTATAATGCCAACAGATTGCCCTTCATACACTTCAAGGTTAATATTTGAAAGCGCAGGTGTTTTATCGGGATAAGAGTAATTTAATTTTTTTATTTCAATGATTTTGTTCTGCATATTAATTTATGAAAAATCTGATACAACTCAGCATGGAAAACATAATAATAAGAAAAGCCACATCGGATTTTTTTATATACATTTCATCAATTGTTTTTATATCTCCGCTATAACCCCTTGCGCACATGGCAAGATATACCGTTTCGCCTTTTTTATAGGATTTCAGAAAAAGGACACCGAGCATATTTGAAAGCGTCTTGAAATGGAACCATCTTGAACCGCCGATAGAACGCGCTTTTTTTGCCCTAAGCATTAGTTCAAGTTCATCGGTAATTACAAAAATATAACGGTACATAAAAGATAGAATCATAATAAAAACTTGCGGAATCTTGAGACGCTGGAGCGCTTTTAGAAGCTGTGTAAATTTAGTAGTGCTTATAAGTAACGTAAGCGCCATAATAGATAAAAATGCTTTTATTAGTACATTCCAGAAAATGAACAATCCGTCATATGTAACAGTGAGTTTCAAACTCCCTAAAGAATATCCTCCTGCAATTTGTCCTTTTTTCATAAAAGGAATGAACATGGCGACCATCAAGACAAAAGGGACAATCACCAGACAACGCATCAAGATAAAACGCAAAGGGACTTTGGAAAGTGCTATCAAAACAGTCAATAACAAGCCGTATGAAGCAAAAGTCAAAAACGAGGTGGGTGCTGTAAAAATGGCAAAAAGAATAAATCCCACGCAACCAATAATTTTAAAGCGCGGGTCAATCTTATGCACAGGACTTTCCAAATCCCAATACTTATCAATATAAGAATGTTGCATCTAATTATTTGTATCCCCTATTTCTTTAACAAGGCAGCTACTCCATATCCCATGCCGAAAACAATTAGTGTTCCTATAATTCCCGCCATAGAAGTTGCTATTTTCTCGCTACCAATTCCCGGCCAAGAATAATCCGGGATGGGAGAGGTAAAAGATGGTTGAACTTCACCTTTTTCCAGGAAACCCTTGTCCTCTGCCACTTTTTCCAAACCATCAGGCCACGGAGAAGCAAACGGAGAAAGTAATATTGCTAAAAGTAATGCTATTAATAAACCAAAAATAATATTTCTTTTATTCATCTTATTTTTCCTCCTGGTAATTATAAATTAAATCAGGACGCGCCTTAAGAACAAAACCAATAACCAAACAAGTAATTATTGCTTCTCCTATGCCTATTAATATATGCACACCTACCATAGCAGGAAGCGCAATATTTAGAGGTGATGTGCCGGAAAGCGCAAGTTCCAACGCACATACACTAGAAGCAAGTACTACAGAAACCCAACTTGCTATGGCAGCACCGAACACAATTCCTTTTTTCCCGCCTATCTTTTTCGCTAATATACGATATATAAAATATCCACACACAGCACCGACAAATGCCATATTAAATATGTTAGCTCCCAAGGCAGTAAGTCCTCCATCTTGGAATATTAAACATTGCACAATCAAAACGCAGGCAATTACAATTGCTCCGGCACAAGGTCCAAGTAATATAGCAGCAAGAACACCGCCGAGAAGATGTCCGGAAGTTCCTCCAGCCACCGGAAAATTAAGCATCTGCGCCGCAAAAATGAATGCAGCCATAACACCCATTAAAGGCACCATTTTATCTTTCAGTATTTCTCTTACTTTTTTAACACAGTATGAAAGCCCACCTGCAGAAAACAACCAAGTTAAACTCCATACACTCGGCGATAAAAAACCATCTGGTATATGCATTTAATCCTTCCTTTCTATTGGGACTATTTTTGAATCGTGTATTGTTATTACTACTTCTCCATAGTTTATTCGGTTAACAGAACTAACTATTTCATCCAATACTTTCGGGGTTAATTTTTCTTTTTGTTTCAAGGTTTTCGTTTCCGTATTTGGATAGAATTATAGCACAAACTTTAAATTCGTGCTACTAATTAAAAAAGGAGTTTATCAAAGCAAAGAAGAGATTTTAAGGATTTTGGGGAAACTTAAGGAAAGACATGTAAATTTCTTTGTAGGAAAATATATGATTATTAAATTATGCCGGGATCCAAATGCTTTTTGCTTTAATTATTTCGGCTCCAGACAACATCAATTCCGTTTTTGACTTGACAAAAAAGG
>JAHJGB010000092.1 GCA_018824725.1 Candidatus Omnitrophota bacterium | reverse complement strand
GCGCTAAAAGCGGATTGTTTAATTATATCAGCAAAGGCCTTATGGCAATTGTGGATGCGGCTACATTTTTTATGCTGACCAAAATGCTCACAGTCGAAGACTATGGATTATATTCATTATCTCTTGCTGTTTTCAGTTTTTTTATAGTATTTGTGCCAATGGGGCTTCCTGGCTCTCTTTTAAGGTTTATACCTGAATATATTGAGAGAAAGAGAAAGGACCTTGCATTAATAGCGATAAGATGGAGTTTTTGTATAACGATATTGGCCGGCATCTTATTGTTTTTGGCATGTTTTATATTTGACGATAAAATCGGACATATCCTAAAAAATGACAGGATTATAAGTATCTTTGGGATATTGGTATTGATAGGGATACTGAATGTATTTATCAGGCTGGCAGAGTCTGTGCTGGACGCCTTATTTTTACAGGTGTATAGAAATATCTGTCAAATCTTGGCCGGATTAACTCAGTTTATTTTGTTTACAATCATATTTTACAAAGGGCTTGGAATAAAAATATTGTTTATTGCAATTGCTATAAGTGTTTTTATGCAGAGCGTTCTTTATATCTCAAAAATATTTTTATATTTTTCAAGCGTAAAAATAGATAATAAAAGAGATAATGGCGAAACAAAAAGGTTTTTTATATTTGGCACCAAAGAGTATTTTTTTAGAATACTTGGTTTTTTTTGGGAAATAGCGTTTGATATTTATATTATCAGCTATTTACTGGGCCCTGTCAGCGTAGGTATTTTTGGTTTTGCCGCTTCAATAAGTTATTTTATTTATAACTGGTCTCCAGGGATCGTGCTTAATTCTGTTTTATCTCCTTTATTTGTAAGGCAGCATACTGCAAAAAATCCGTCTTTGAGCGTCGGTTATCTTTTTAAATTTTATAATAAATTTAAGGCATTTTTTATATTTCCAGTGCTGGCTGGCGTATGGATACTTGCAGATAAATTTATATTTATAGTTTACGATAATTTATATATATCATCCGTTTTTCCTCTTAAGATACTACTATTGTTTATGACGTTCCAGGCGTTTGCAAGGCCTATTAAAAATGTCTTCGACGCACTCGAGAAAAATGAATTAGCCCTTTACGGAAATTTTCTTATACCGTACAGGATACTAGCTTCTTTTTTTCTAATAAAGCGATTTGGGATAAACGGCGCAGTCTTTGCATATGGAAGTTCCATTTTTTTATTTTTTTTATTGGAACTATTTTTTCTTAAAAGGGTCATAAAGGTTGAATACCCACTTAGGTCATTTTTAAAGATATTTGTAAATACCTTTATAATGGGGATTGTCTTATTAGGGTTGAGATATTATATAGGGTCAAACCTTTATTTGTTTATAAGCACAGTTATAACAGGCATAGCCGCATATTTATTTTTATCTTATATTAATAAACCGTTCGAAGAAAAAGAGCGGGATATTATCAATAATGGGATAGGGATGAATATCTGGAGATTCTAAAAGGGATGACGATGCTTAAAAATAAGGATATGATCTGTATTTCTGCGTCAGATTGGCTGAAACCTTGGGGTTCCAAGCAGCATCTCATGTCCAGGCTCTCTGAATATAACAGGGTCCTGTATGTGGAATATCAGGCATCAATGCTGGATTTTATAAAATATCCTGGATATTTTATAAAAAGGCTTGGAAATTTAAACAAACTGCAAAAGCTAAGCAGAAATCTTTATGTGTATACGCCGGTTCTTTTATTGCCGTTCGGTTATTATTTTAATTGTATTAATATTTTAAATCAGCGCATACTTAAAAAACATCTACTTAAGATAATCAAAGGCCTTGGGTTCGAAGACATTATCCTTTGGATTTATCCTTCGTCTTCATTGGCCCTGATAGGCAATATGACAGAAAGATTATCTGTATATCATTGCATAGCTTCTTTCAGCGATGAAAAGAAAAATCCTTTGAGGAAGAGGATGATTCAAAGGCTGGAAAATGATATGGCCAGGCGCGTAAATATAATTTTTACCCTGACAAAGACCCTGTGCGGAAGGTTTAAAAAAATAAATCCCAATACTTTTTATTTTCCAAGCGCTGTGGATATAGGTCATTATGAAAACATATTATCCGGCAATACGCAAGAACCCCAAGACATGATTCTTGTGAAAAAACCCAGGATAGGCATTATTGGATATCTGAACGGAAATATTATGGATATAGGATTGATAGAATATCTGGCGGATTATAAAAAAGATTGGTCTATTGTGATGATAGGGCCGGTATTTAAAGGCTGGGGCAAAATGAAAAAGTTGAAG
>JAHJGB010000091.1 GCA_018824725.1 Candidatus Omnitrophota bacterium | reverse complement strand
GATCTTTATCTTTAATCTCATAATCCTTATCTTCTAACAAGTAGGTTAAAACAATTTTCTTAACTTTATCGTCTTTCAATATTAAGTCATTTATTCTTCTGAGCAGGCGTTTTCCATAGACAAGATTCATACTTGCATCATCAAGGCATTTTTCAGTTGCGACCAATATATCGGGTCTTGATATATAATATTTTAAAGTGGCCTCTTCAGCCTCTTCTTCTGAATAAGTTAGATTAAGTAGGTGATAACCTTCATGCCATATGATGCCATCTATGAAAAGTTGGCGTTCTTCGGGGGTTTCTTTTATGCCTAACTGCGCACGTTGTGCTATATCTTCAGGAGGAGCCCTTAATAATGCCCTATTGATTTCAATTCTTTCAGACTTATGCTCTGCAACCTGATCCATATTATAGGTAATAAAGATCGGAATTTCTTTAGGTGGCGCGCCTTCCAGTGTTGCAAGCCAATTCCTGAAGGCCTGTCTTAATATATCCTCTTCTTCCTTGCTGAGAATAGTCTCAGTTGCAGGCAGATAGTTAAACTCTATTACACCATCCGCTGTTATCAATGCCTTTGCGTGAATATCCGGTGTCATCTCTTCAGAACCAATGCGACCTATAGTAGCCGGGTATGTAGCCTTATCTCTTGCCTCGTTTATTTTTTTAATCCTTTCTTTTATCAAATCTATCATCTTGCCTCTTGAATTAATAATAGGTAAAAGCACAAATAATGGAAATATTACAGTCTCAAACCAAATCTGTAATACAGGTAAAACGAATCCTAAGCCAAGATATATAATATATGTTGTAGGAATTACCCAGAAAGGAATACCGTAAATCTCTCTCATGCCATCTTTAATACCTTTTAGTATATTCTGATCCCACATCCCATCTTTACCTCTTTTAGCCCAATTCAGTATATAAGGCCCGAATATCCAGCTGAATAAACCAAATGCGTACAATCCCCATACTACCCATAAAAGCGGCGTAGCAGGTATTGCTATAATGGTTATGGGTAGCAATACAGCCGCTATCTTCATAGGCAATACAAAAAATAATTTAGTTATATTACTAGGGCTGTTGCCTTTTAAGACAAGTTCTTTCCTGGTATACGGGTATAAAGGCCTGCCTTTCACTCCCTCTTTAATACCCTTGACATTATATAGCGGTATCAGTACGTTGAAGAATATAAAATTCTTAGTAATACCTGATATGGTCGCCCATAAAGCTTTTGCAAGGCTTACTTCGTTCTCCCAGTGATACAGGACTGCCGGGGCATTTATGGCTTCTGCCAAGAACAATGAAGCTATTATCCAAAAACCCCCTAATGTCAATGCCAGGAACGGGTTAACTGTCAATAAAAGGCCGTTTATTATGAGCCCGATTAATACAAATGATATTGTAGATGCCAGGACAATTGGTTTTTTCCAGTAGAAAGTGGCGGTTGTATGTAATCCAAACTTTTCATTCCAGGGTACAATCTTGCTCCCTAATAGTCTCTTGTATTGCCTTCCCTGCATAAATTCAATTGAACCAGCACACCACTTTATTATAGGAACGCTTATCGCTTCAAATGAAGGAGGCATGCGCCAGTTGAGTTTAAGATATTCTATATGCTTAACCCTTAACCCAAACCTTAAGAAGTTAAAAGAGGTAACTATGTCCTCTGACACATAGTCATCTGCATCGCCTTCGTATTCTATAAAGAATTCGGGTCTAAAGAAACCTTTGCCGTAGTAACCCAATGTAGCCTTATCCTCTAGTGCCCTCATTACAGCTGACTGCCATGGAGCTTCTGATCCAGCAATGGCTCTTCCAATAGCGCCAATATTTTTCACAAATATAACTATCTTCGTAAGCAAAATAGCTAATTTTGGACTGCGGCTGAACTCTGTAAGCACCATTAATACGTTAGGGGCTTCTGCAAAATCCATCTCAAGGTGACTATCCAGGCCCCACATTACTTCTCCTCTTGTCTGGTAGGCGCCTCTTCTGTACTGGCCATACTTGGATCTCCTGGTATATGAACTCGAACCCGGAGAATACACATATTCGAAATCATTATCTTTCAGATATCGTCTCTCAAATGCCCCCTCAGCTTTTTTCCTCGCCTCTTCAGCTGCCTTTTTCGCCCTTTCCGTTTCCTCTTTTTCCGCACTGCCTAACTT
>JAHJGB010000090.1 GCA_018824725.1 Candidatus Omnitrophota bacterium | reverse complement strand
TCGATATATGCATATCGGTTGAAATGTGGAAACAATCCCCTAAAGCTGCTTTTCGGGCAATTTTAAGAGTAGCGTCCGCTACGTCTTTAATGTGGATAAATGAGCGCACCGAATGCCCCCCGCCATGAATAGGAATTTTCTTTTTAAGCTTTATGTAAAGAATTGCGCGAGGGATAATCCTATAAAGTTGCTGCCCGGGGCCATAAACATTGGCTGCCCTGGTAAAAACAACCGGAAATCTATACTGTTTTAAAAAAGTGACAAGATGCATATCGCAGGCAGCTTTTGAAGCTGCGTAAGGCGTGCTGGGGTTAAATGGGCTTGACTCAGTTATCTTTCCGCTACAATTACCATACACTTCCGGCGTTGAAACATGGACGTATTTCTTTAAAAAATTAAAATGCCTTAATTTATCATGCAATTTAACATTTCCTATCACGTTAGTCTGATACCAATGCTCGGGATGCTCCCAGCTCTGGGCAACCATGCTCTGGCCGGCAAAGTTTACGACATAATCAGGACGAAACTCCTGAATAACTTTAGCTATTGCTTCGGAATCGCGGTTTATATCAAGCTGTTCAAATCTAAATAAGTCTTTAGGCTTGTTAACCTTATTCCATTTGTATGGCAGAAATACCTCCATGAGTTCTTTGGACCGACTTATCCCTAATACCTGAAGCCCCTCGGATAAACAATGCGCTATAAAACTTGACCCGGAAAAAGAATTGCTTCCGATTACCACTACCTTTTCAATCATTTTTACCTCTGGAGTTTCTCATTTATACATTCGCCCGCCACAGAAACCAATGGCGGGCTCAGTATTCCGCCCAAGGAACCCCGGGCTCAAGCCCGGGTAGGCCCCATTAACCACTGCATCAGCATATGTCCTGTTATAAGTTGTAAATCTTCCGATATCTGCATGTCGTTTACCGCAAAATGAATAGGGACATCTACGAGCTTCAAACACTTACCTCCATTAAATCCAAGAATACCGCATGTGTTCATCCTCTTTCTTTTCGCAGTATCAATGGCATTTAAAATATTAGAAGAATTGCCGCTGCCGGAAAGGACAATTAAAATATCTCCTTCCCTGCCCAATGTTTCCAATTGGTAAGAAAATATATTCTCGTAGCCGATATCATTGCCAAGACATGTCAAAACAGCCTGATTAGCTGTCAAAGCAGTTACCTTTATGCCCTTTCCTTTAATTTTCGCCATAGGATATAAAAAATCATTCGCTATATGAATTGCATTTGCGGCGCTGCCTCCATTGCCGCATAAAAAAATATGCCGCTCTTTTTCCCATGCCGATCTGATATCTTCCGCCAATTTATAAACCGGGGACCAATCAAAAGAACTCAAGCAATTGCATAACCTTTTTTGATAATCTTCGAAAATATCATCCGCCATATTAATCCTCCTTATGAATCAATAGTTATTATCCCAGAATATCCGTTTTTAACAAGGCCAGCCCGATATAACAATCGTACAGCTCTATTATTTTTTCTTTTTTTATTTTATCTGTTTTTAACCCGCATTTTTTAGGGCGTTTTGCTTTCAGCTTGAGGTCTTTTAATTTAACCCTTAGTATCAGGGCCTTATCCAGACCGAATATATCTGCGATTTTATTAACATAATCATAGCGGTTTAAAAATTCAGCCCCTGCGCCGTGATAAATGCCTTCAGCATTTTTTTCTATAAGTTTTATCAAGATATCCGACAATAACCCTGAATAAGTAGGAGTAGAGTACAAGTCATTTGCGGCGTAAACTTTTTTGCCATTTTGCATGTTGTGGATTATTTTCAGTGCAAAATTACTGTTTGGCGCAAAGCTTCGCTCCGCTACTCCATAAAGCTGGCATGTCCTTACTATTAAATAATCTTTTAACTTAGCTCTAATAATATTCTCCGCTTCCAGTTTTGTCCTGCCGTATGTATTTATGGGATTTGGCTTGTCATCTTCTTTATAGGGGCCGGTTTTACCGTCAAATATATAATCGGTGGAAATATAAATTAATTTTGATCCATATTCTTTTATTTTTTTCACCAAATTTATTGTGCCTTTGATATTGACATCTTGGGCCAGCTTCGGCTTCAGCATGCATAAATCCACATCTGTTATGCCCCCTGCCATTACTACAGCTTCCGGCTTAAAAAGATCGAACACCTTCTCAATGCTGTTTTTATCTCTTACGTCCAGATAGAATAAGCCATCGCATTCACGGGAACAATATGTTCCCATGACGCTCCATTTCTTCTTTATAGTGTCGTTATATAACCTGCTTCCCAAAACCCCGGAAGCTCCTATAATCAAAAGTTTCATATTATTTCAGACAATTGCTCCACTATGTATCTGATTTCTTCCTCTGCGAGTTCAGGATACATGGGTAAGCTCATTATTCCTTCGCAGCATTTTTCTGCTATAGGAAAATCGCCTTTTTTATGCTTTAGTTCTTTATAGCATTCCTGCAGATGCACAGGTATCGGGTAGTGAATCAAAGTCCGCACTCCTTTACCTGCTAATCTTTCCATAACCTCTGTCCTATTTTTAACCCTAACAGTATATTGATGATAAACATGCTTTGCGTATTCTGCCTCTTGCGGAAGAATTATATTTAGTTTTGCTTCTTTAAATAGCTTTGTGTATAGACTGGCGTTTTTCCTGCGCTTTTCATTCCACTCATCCAGGTGTTTAAGCTTCACTCTGAGTATCGCTGCCTGTAGCGTATCAAGCCTGGAATTATAACCCTTTATTATGTTTTCGTATCTACCCTTGCGGCCATAATCATGTAGAAGAACCATCTTATCCTTTATTTCGTCTGAATCAGTCAACACCATGCCGGCATCGCCAAATGCCCCTAAATTCTTAGTGGGATAAAATGAGAAACACGCGGCGTCTCCGAAACTTCCCACTTTTTTATTTTTATAAAGAGCTCCATGAGCCTGTGCGCAATCTTCTATAACTTTCAATTTATGTTTTTTGGCAATCTGCATTACTGGATCCATATCAGCAGGATGGCCGTAGAGATGAACCAGTAAGATTGCCTTAGTCTTCTTAGTTATGGCTTTTTCTATTTTTGAAACATCTATGCTATAAGTTTTTTCTTCTGTGTCCACAAAAACCGGCTTTGCGCCTGCTATAGAAATCCCGAAACTGGTAGCTATATAAGTATAAGCCGGGGTTATCACTTCATCGCCTTTTCCAATGCCGCAGGCAAGGCATGCTAAAAATAAAGCGTCTGTGCCTGAATTCACGCCTATGCCGTATTTTACGCCGCAGTATGCGCTGAATTCCTGCTCAAAAAGGCCTACGTCTTCACCCAGGATAAATCCTCCGGAAGACATGACTTTTTCTATAGGGCCTTTTAATTCATCTCTTATCTGTTCGTATTGTTTCTTAAGTGTGAAAATATCTACTTTCATGTTTCTCCTTTTACGCGAAGCTTCGCTTCGCTACTCCAAAAACTTCCTCTACTGAAATATCCTCTAAACACTTTTTGTGCTCACAGTCTGGCAGTTTGAACTTTTTATAGCACGGCCTGCAATCTGCGTCTGAAGTTATTACTATATTTTTTTCGGTTTTTGGATACGGGCCATAAACTTTATCATCCACAGGACCGAATATAGCTATCGTCTTTACGCCTTGGCTATTGGCTATATGCAGAGGGCCGCCTTCGCTGCAAATTACGAGCTTACATCTTTTGCACAATTCTGCCATTTCTTTTATTTTAGTAACCGGGGCAATCAATGGCTTTTGTTTCATTAAAGACGCTATTTCCTGAACTAATTTTTCCTCTTCGGGGCCCCAGATTAAAACTATTTTCGCATTAATCTTATCTGCCAATTCAGCAAATTTCTTAACACCCCATCTGCGCCTGTCCTGGTTTTTCTTGCCAAAGCTCATGCCTCCGCCGGGGGCGATGCCGACTAAAATATCGCTATTTTTAATGCCTGATTGGGTTAAAAAATTATCTATATAAGTCTTATCTTCACTAGTTGTAGCTAAGACTGTTGAGATTGCTTCGGCCTTCGGCCTCGCAATGACAGGCGAGAAACTCCTCGCAATGACATCTTTAGTTAAGAGATCTAAATAATATTCCGCTACAGGCTTATCATTAAAGCCATCGAACGGGAGTTTGTAGTTTAAAAATTTACCCCTGCCTTTATAGTTAAACCCTCTTCTGTCTTTAATTCCTGCTCTCCAGCAAAAAAACGCATATTCCTTGCCGAGCGATAGGTCAAATACTATATCAAACTTTCTCTTTTTTATTTCAGCCCAAAATAACAGGAATTTCTTAATAGCAGCTATTTTTGATTCTTTCCAGAGATCCCTATATTCATCCCTCTCAAATACAAATACCTCATTTATATCAGGATTCGTAGTTAATATATCTTTTACTTTTAAATTACATATATATGCTATATAGCACTCAGGGTAAGTTTTTTTAATAGCGGAGACCAAAGGTGTTGAAAATAGGACATCCCCTATGCCGAAAGGATTAATAACTAAAATATTCTTTCTCATTTAAGTTTATCGTGGCGCGTTATGGAAGCCCGACTCCCTATGGGAGCCAGGCTTCCATCATTATTATTTAAGTTTATAATATACCATAAAAGGCGGAAATATGGTATAATATTTTCGTTATCAAGGATATCGGAGTCCGACTCTCATAGGGAGTCGGACTCCGATGAGGTTAAAATCATGGAAAAGTGGTTAAAGTCTATAAATACTCTTGTGGAAGACCTGTATAATAAAGACTTTGAAAACACAGGTTCTACGCCTATTGAGAAGACTGTTATAGACTTACTTAGTGCAAATTTCACGCTTTGGGGCTATGAAGATGAGGCAAGGCGTAAAAACGTCCCTAACGATTACATAGCTGACTTAAAAAGAAAAATTGA
>JAHJGB010000089.1 GCA_018824725.1 Candidatus Omnitrophota bacterium | reverse complement strand
TCCGGTATTCCTCAATCTTCCTGAAGCAGGCCCTCCCTGATCCATGCTGACTATGCCGTCCATTAAAACCAGGCTGGGCTTTACTATCTCAAATGTATCCACTAAAACCTTTGTAAATTCTTCAGGGCTTGGAAATTTTTTATGAAGTTCGCTTTTATGCAGACCTGCAACAGCGCCGTACATATTTTTAACTGCCCCCGTAAGGCCTATCAGGATGTGAGTTTTCATTTTAGGCAGATTTATAATCTTATCGCATTCAAAAATATACGTTGCTATCGGAATATTATTAACTACTCTTATCCCTTTTGCCTCTTTTAACTCTATGCCTTCTTCCCTTGCTAGAGCATTCAGGCCGGCGCCTTCGTATGCTGCTAGGGGGCTCATTGAACCGCCCGGATTGTCGCCTATAAAAGCAGTTGCCCCGCAGTCTCTGACCAATCTAACAACAGCCCTTATCACCTCCAGGTGCGTGCACACCCCGTCTTCAGGCAAGCGGGCTGAAAGCATATTAGGCTTAATAAGCACCCGCTCGCCTTTTTTTATAAAAGCGCTTATCCCGCCTAAAAGATCAAAAGCCTTATTTACAGCCTGCTCAACCTCTGTCCTTTTGTAATCTTTGCATTTTACAATTGCAACTCTGGTTTTCATCTCTTCCTTAAACCCTAACGGATAAGTTCCTTTATGAAGAATACAAAACCCACGATAATTGAATTGTGAAGTATGTGCACAGCCATAGGCGCAATCAAAGACCCTGTTGTTTCATATAAAAACGCCATCAGGATGCCCAATATCATAATCGGCGCAAAACCCGCTATATTTGTATGCAGCATACTGAATAAAGCCGCGCTTAGCAGCACTCCGGACAGCACGCCAAATCGTTTTCTTACAGCGCTGTATAAAAATCCCCTGAAAAATATCTCTTCTATTATAGGCCCGAGGATCGAAACAAATATTGTTAAAAATAAAATCACATTGCTTCTTTTTTCTTCTAAAAACATATCAAATACAGGCTGAGCTTGAAATTTATATCCTATCGAATTTAGAAACAGCATCGACAATATAAGGACCGATATTAAAATAGGCAATATGAATACATAAGCGGTAATCCCGGATAAAACATTTTTATAAAAACCCGCAGAGGCGATGCCCAGTCTGGACAATTTTTCCCTGTATTTTACCAGGACAAAATAAAATATAACTATCCCTGCGATTACATCTATAAAAAATGTGCCCAGAATCATACCCAGATTAGGATCAATATTAAAATGAAATAATTTTGAAGCAGCGCTGGTTAATGCCCCCAGCATATAGCCTGAGAAAACCACTATGATAACAGCCCTTAAAACATCCGCTATGCCCCACGACACGGATATTTTATCCGGAACTTTTTCAGGGATTATACATTCGCGGCCACAAAACCGCGGCCTTAAGGCCGCAGATAAGTAATGGCCGCTCAGTATTCCGCCCAAGGAACCCCGGGCTTTAGCCCGGGTAGGCTCCATTTTCTTCTTCCCTAAAAGAAAGAAAAGATTCATAGCCACGCCTGCCAGGAGCATAAAAACCCCTGCAAAGAGCCCATATTTGAAAAGAACCGCGCCTGGCTTTTCTGATTCAAAAAATAGCTTTATCTTTTCTTCCGTAACTCCCATGTCCTGGAAGGTCATAGAAGATATGCTTCTTTTATCCGCCAATTCTTTTTTGCGGCTATGCCCTATATTAAGCAGGCTAATGCCTAATATAAAAATCAGCATCCAGATATATATGCGTTCTTTTTTGATAAAATCCATTCCTTGCCTTCTTTTGGCAGACTGATTGGCACACTAAAGTGTGCCCTACGGCTGCTATAAGCTGCTAAAGTCTGCCCTACATATTTGTCGCAAAGGCCTTCATAAACAGGCAGATTGAAATCTGCCTATTCTCGGCCTTTGCCTTTAAATTTTTATTCTAAACAATCTTTGTGCATTATTTGTTGTGGCCATGGCTACTTCTTCAAAACTCAAACCTTTTATCTTACTAATTTCTTCTGCAACGTACCTGACATACATGGGTTCATTACGCTTGCCTCTGAAATCCTGAGGAGCAAGAAACGGAGCATCTGTCTCAAGAAGAAGCCTGTCCATCGGAACTAATTTTACAATTTCCCTGAGCTTTCCGGCGTTTTTATATGTGATATTACAGGTAAAAGATATAAAAAATCCCATATCCAGGCATGTCTTTAAAAATTTTTCATCGCCTGAAAAGCAATGCATGACCCCGTTCAGAGAATTGCCCATAATATTTTTTAAAATACCTATCATATCCTCGTGGGAATCGCGATTATGTATTATTAAAGGCAGGCTTGCGCCTTTTGCAGTCTCGAGAAGCCTTGTAAATAACTTCTTCTGATTCTCCATGGATGAGATATTTCTATAATAATCAAGCCCGATTTCGCCTATTGCCACAACCTTAGGCTTTTTAAGAAGCCTCGCGAAAATCTTGAAATCGTTCTCGCTTACTTTATCAGCTTCATGAGGATGGATGCCGATAGCCGCATAAATAAAATCGTTTTCTTGGGCGATCTTTAGAGACCTGGCTGTCCCTTCCAAGCTGGACCCGACATTTATAATAAACTTTATGCCGCTATCAATCGAACGCTTTAAAACAGCTTCAAAGTCATCATTAAAATCCTTAAAATCCAGATGGCAATGCGTATCTATCAGCATAGAGGAGACATTTTCCTGAGTCTTTCTACTATAGGGGGGATTTCGGTCAGGCAATAATCTACATCTGCTTCTGTGTTCTCGTATCCAAAAGAAAATCTCACAGACCCCTGAGCCATGTCAGGAGGAACGCCCATAGCTATCAATACATGCGACGGCTCTAAAGACCCGGAAGTGCAGGCAGAGCCTGTTGAAGCAGATATGCCTTTCATGTCAAAGTTCAATACCATTGATTCGCCTTCTATATATCTGAAACTTATATTAAGCGTGCCAGGAAGCCTATTTTCCGGATGTCCATTAAGATATATTTCTTTGAGCGCTTTATTCAGCCCATCCCGCATCTTTTTTGTAAGCCTCTTTAAATGGGCGTCATTCTTTTTCATATCCTTATGAGCTATTTCAACAGCTTTTGCAAAACCTACAATGCCCGGCACGTTCTCAGTGCCTGCCCTTTTACTTCTTTCATGATGCCCGCCGTGCTGAAAAGGGGCTATCCTGACTCCTTTTCTGAGATACATTGCGCCTATGCCTTTTGGGCCGTAAACCTTGTGGCCTGAAAAAGAACACATATCAATCCCCATATCTTCCACATCAATAGGAAGCTTGCCCAGGGCCTGCACAGCATCTGTATGAAAATATATTTTATTCTCGCGGGCTATTTTAGCGATCTCTTTTACAGGCTGTATCGTCCCTGTCTCATTATTAGCTAACATTATAGATATAAGAATCGTATCTTTTCTTACAGCTTCTTTTAATTTATTAATGTCTATTAAACCGTACTTATCCACAGGAAGGTATGTAACATCGAAACCTAATTCTTTTTCTATAAACCCGCAGGGTTCCAAAACAGCTAAATGCTCTGTGCTGGATGTTATCACGTGCCTTCCTCTATTCAGATTAGCCATTGCAACGCCTTTTATGGCAAAATTGTTCGACTCTGTTCCTCCCGAAGTAAATATGATGTCGGCGGCTTCTGTGCCCAGCGCATTTCCAATCACCTCTCTTGCCCCATCTACTGCCTGCCTTGCCTTCTGGCCCATGGAATATACGCTCGAGGCATTTCCGTAATCTTCGGAAAAATAAGGCATCATTGCTTCCAAAACTTCCTTACGCACCGGCGTTGTGGCATTGTGATCTAAGTATATTTGTCTCATATTTTTCTCCTAAAAGTATCCAGGGAGGTCATGGGAGCCCGACTCCCTACGGGAGTCGGGCTCCCAAATCCGTGTTATAC
>JAHJGB010000011.1 GCA_018824725.1 Candidatus Omnitrophota bacterium | reverse complement strand
CTCATATGGCCTGCCAGAGAATATAATTTAAACTCTTTCCCGGGCTTTAATTCAACTGACGCGCACGCCATTGCGCAGGGAAGTTTATTCTGCGCCATCTGCTGCTTGGAAAAACCGCATTCTTTTGCATTTACAAAGTTTACAGGATATGTGAAGTCGTTGATCTGGCCGAATATCGCCTCAGGGTCTACGATAATAGGAAGGGCAACGCATTTTGCCTCGCCTTGCGAAGAAGATGCTATATAAAAATTACCCTCTTTTATAAAAACCACTTCTGAAACATCTTTGGGGTCAGCCTTCAGCCTGTAGAAAGGAGCTTTTTTATCCAGGTTTTCAACCAACATCCACGCCTCTATGGTGCGCCTCATTTTCTGCAGGAAAAAATTCGATATGCCATAAGGTATAATAAGCGGAGTCCCGTCCAGCATGTTTAAAGACACGCTCTTTTTGGATATATTTTTAATCGTTACAATCCTCGCAAGGCCTGCGAAAGACTCATTTGGCACAGTAAAATATTCTACTTCTATCTGAAGCCCGAGTTCCGGGTTTATCTCCTGTATCCTGAACTCGTGAGAGCTAATGATCATCTTTTGCCTGGCTGAATGAAATTTATGCTGCGAATGAGGCTGGAAAGGCTCGTAAAATATATGGCTCTTTTTGTTCTTTATTTTAATAAAAGTGCGGAAACCCTGGAGAGTGGTAAGCTGGTAAGCCCTGTTTGCAGGCAGAAATTCCATCAGAGGGTTATCTTTGCCTTTGACTCCGAAACTGCAGATGCCCTGGCCCCTATTGGTATAAAACACCCACATTGGTATGCCGAAAAGGCCCGCTATGCCGGGCAGAAAATTAGAAAACGCCCCTGAGCTGTGATAGTTTTCTATCACAAATTCGTTATCCGGGTTAAGATAGTACTTTGCTTTGTCCATGTTTGATAATTCTATCAGAAGGAAGAAAAACTGGCAAGTAAATTAAGAAGCTGCTCGTGTTTTGTAAAATCAGCTGTTCTCCAGGATTCCGCTATTTCTTTTTTATTATTCTTCCACAGGGTATAAAAATTTTCAAAGCCATACACCGGCCCCTGGCGGTTAATCCATGGAGGATTCCCGTGATACTGGTAAATTCCGTCCGGAAACGCACTACTAGCTATAGCCTTATATGTCCAGTATGTCCAGTGAAACCCGAATTCTTTAAAACACTTCAATGCATCCTTTACCCATTTCAGTTCGCCGTAGCACCCCGGGCATCTGGAATTTACCCCGAATTCCCCTGCAAAAATAGGCACATTCCATTTTCTGGAATAATTATAGTATCCCTCAAGCCTCTTTTTTACAGTATCCATATCCCAGTACTCCCCCATTATGTTGCCAGGGTACTTGAGGCCTCTATGGAAATTAAAAGTAAACTCCAGCGGATGATAAAAATGAATACTGTAAGATAGATTATCCGCGAATGGCTCTCCTATGTGCTCCAGGGCCTGAGACCAGGTGTTGCCCTCTAAAAATATTATATGATTTTTATCTATGTTTCTTATGCGCTTTACAGCTTTTATATAAAAACTACGCAATATCTTCCCCGCATTCGCGCTCTTTATGACAGGTTCGTTCAAAATATCATATCCTGCGACTGCGGATTCAGCCTTGAACTCATCCGCCATCATTTCCCACAGCCTGAAAAACTTTTCCTGATGTTTTTTGCTTGTCCACAGTTCTAGTTTTCCGTCGCTATCCGCATGCCAGTCCTGGTTCTGGCAGCCAGGCGCGGCATGCATATCCAGTATGCAGTGGATATGATACTTTTCGCATGACTTGACCGCGTTTTTAAGGATCTTTAACCCGTTTTTTTCTTCCAGTAATCTGTAATTGAAAGGAAGCCTGATGCAGTTAAGGCCTGAGGACGAGATATTTTTGAAATCTGGAACTTGAATGAAATTATTCCTGTAAAGTTCCGTAAAGCCGGATAATTCTTTCCGGCCCCAGCGTTTTTTAAACTCTCTTTTAAAAATCCTCTCGGCTATATTCCTGCCATGGAGGATATACCCCTCCATCATGAGCCATCCGCCGAGATTCACGCCACGGAGAAAAACTTGCCTGCCTTCAGAATTTATAATACTCGTGTTTTTTATGGCTAGCATCGAAAAAGTATAAAGGGACGGTTCTAGAGCTAATCGGAGAACTGTCCCTAAATGATAAATTACAAAGGGCCATTCTGTAACCAATCAGAAAAGTGTCTTCAAACAGGGACAGTTCTGTATTCAGCTCTAGAACCGTCCCTAAGTTGTCGGAAAAGTTGGGCAGTTTAAGCTCGTGCCCGGGAGCTAAGACTGCAACCCTCTTTGCAATGAGCCACAGGCCTTAACATATAATGAACAGTGACTTTCATAACGCCCTCCCAAATTTTGCGAAGCAAAATTTGATCCCGAGTCCAGACACTGACGGTGTCGGGACGAGGGACCTCACTTAAATATAAACCCTGTCTCCCTGGACCAGAACAAAAGGTCCAGTTCGTCCATTGGTATCTTTATTTTATCACAAAAATCCCTTAATTTGCTTTCTATCCTGAGATATTCCTTTTTTGTCAGGGATTTTGGTATTTTTTTTATCACGCCGTAAGCCTTCAAATTTTTCAGTATATGCACGTCTAATATTGCCAGGCCTTTCCCGAATCCTATATTCCTTAAAAAATGGCTGGCCTCTTTATAGCCTATGCCCTTTATATTTTCAACAAGCCACTCTCTGGTTTTCAATATATCCTTTTCGTCTATACTATCCTTTATCCGGAAACAGCCGTTCTTTTTGAATAAGGACCTGGCATTTACAATAAACTCCGCCTTCTTATTCAGAAATCTTGCAGCCTTCAGATACGGGCTTATGGCGCTAGGCTCGCCGTCAAAAAGAAGGCCTGTCTTTTTTAATTCCTTTATCGCCTTATCGCACTCCACCGCCTCTGCCTGAGGAGTCAATAAGCAGAAACAGAGCTCTGAAAAAACATGCTTATCGTCTTTTTTATAACTATCCTCAAAATCCCTGAGCCTGTTTTTGATTGAAACTTTATTTTTCTTATAATGTTCCAATAAACTTTTCATATACCCAGGGCCTTGGATATAGCATCCTTGTCAAAACCCACTATTATCTCTCCGTCTATATCCAGGACAGGCACGCCCATCTGGCCTGATTTATCTATCATCTCTTTTGACTTTTCCTGATCTTTTGATATATCAATCTCTTCAAACTCAATATTCTTTTCTTTCAAAAAATCCTTTAAAGCATGGCACCAGGGACAGCTTGGCGCTGAATATACTGTTATTTTTGACATTTTGTTACCTCCTTTAATTGCAGCAGTCGCAACCTTCCTCAAAGCACATGCATTCTGGCTCATAGTATTCTTTTGGATGTTTGCATGATGGGCATTTTTCTGGTGGTTCTGTTCCCTCATGAATATAGCCGCATTTTG
>JAHJGB010000010.1 GCA_018824725.1 Candidatus Omnitrophota bacterium | reverse complement strand
GGCTCTATAGGATTAATGGATACAGCTGTTGGCGTTTCGAAAACATTTTTTTCTTCTATTATTATAGGCGCAGGATTACCCGCTTCGCTTAACGACGGTTTAACCGTTTTAGCTCCCGTAACGCAGCCAGAAATAGCTAATACAACTATTACAACTAAGGCTATCTTTCTCATAATAAATCCTCCATTATTCATGGCTAAAAGCTATTTCAAGGAAATTTTTGAGCCTCCTGGACCTCGTAGGATGCCTCAGTTTTCTCAATGCCTTTGCCTCTATCTGCCTGACCCTTTCCCTGGTCACATTGAATATACTGCCCACTTCTTCGAGCGTCCTGGGATAACCATCGCCTATTCCAAACCTCAGCCTCAACACCCTCTTTTCTCTTTCTGTAAGGGTATTCAGTATATTATCCATCTCTTCTTTCAGGATAGTGTAGGCAGTGGCATTTGCGGGAGAGACAGCCCTTTTATCCTCTATAAAATCCCCGAAATTAGTGTCGCCTTCATCGCCTATCGGGGTCTGCAGGGAAATAGGCTCCTGAGCGATCTTGAGAATACTCCTGACCTTTTCAACACCCATCCTCATCTCATGCGCGATCTCTTCTGCTGCAGGCTCTTTCCCGTTTTCCTGAACCAGTATCCTGGAAACCCTGATAAGCTTATTTATGGTTTCTGTCATGTGCACAGGTATCCTGATAGTGCGGGCCTGGTCAGCTATTGAGCGGGTAACTGCCTGTCTTATCCACCAGGTGGCATACGTAGAAAACTTATACCCGCGCCTGTATTCAAATTTCTCAACAGCCTTCATAAGCCCGATATTCCCTTCCTGAATCAAATCCAGGAAAGAAAGGCCCCTGTTTGTATATTTCTTGGCAATACTCACCACAAGCCTCAGATTTGCCTCTACCATCGCCTTTTTAACCTTATTGAACCTCACTGCCTTTTTTCTGATAAGCGCATAATCTTTTTTTATGTCGTCTATCTTTTTGCCGAACCTGGACTCTATGTCTTTCTTTCTTTTCTCAAAGCTCTTTATACTGCCTTTTATCCTACGCCTTCTCATTCTCTGTATTTCTCTGTCAATAGCGTCAATCTCGGAAATCGCGGTCTTTATGCCGTTAGACATATCGTCTACGATAGAGATACAGAAATTAAACTCCAGGCAAAGTTCCATGATATTAGACCCTTTTCTGGCAGCCCTGATTCTGCGCACGAGATTTGTAATTTTTTTGAATATCAACACTTCTGTTTTTATCTTAGGATCTTCCTTTATAATCTCTTCCATGTTTACGCTTCCGGAAAGGATCCTGTTACTAAAGGCAAGTACCTCGTCTTTTACAAAAGGCGAGCTCAACACAGCTCTCTTGTAATCCTCTTCCGCCTTTTCTATTTCCTGGGCAAGCCTTATTTCATCCTGCCTGGAAAGAAGCGGTATCTGGCCCATCTGCCTGAGATACATCTTTACCGGATCTTCTATGCCTATATCCGCCACGGGCTCGGCAGCCTCGCTGGGCTCTGCTACAATCCGCCTGTCAGTATCAAACATCTGTTTGCTTTCTTCCGTATCTTCTTTATTGGCAGGTTTTAATTCTTCCTCTGAATCCACTATCTCTACATTCTCCTTTTCCAAGATGGCAAAAACCTTCTCTATCTGCTCGGGAAAAACAACGTCTTCAGGAAGAAAGCCGTTGATCTCTTCATAGGTAAGGTGCCCTTTTTTCTTCCCCAGCGCCACCAGTTTCTCAAACTGGCTTTCGATATTCAGCGCCTTTTTGACTTTTGTTTCTTTTTTCATGGTTAAAGCCCCCTCTTTATAAGTTGATTAAACTCATCTAAAAGCCTCTTTTCTTCTTCTTCGTAACCGCTCTTCTGCGCTACGTCTAACCTGCTCTGTATATCTTTAAGCAGCCTGGACCTGTTTTCTTTCTTTATAGTCATTATGCAATCGCATATATTTTTTTCTTTATCCCTTATGTCCACTTCTTCGTTCACTATAAAAGATATGATATTCTGCGGAACCTTGTTCTCCATTGAATTTATCAATCTAGCAACATCTATCAATCCTTTCTCTGTATCAATGGAAAAAAGCGCCTCAGCTATATTTCTGATGTCCTGGTTCCTGAAATCAGAAGGACTAAGCTCATCCCTCACCATCTTAACTACATTGACATCCTCCAGCATAAGCCTGGCCAATATCTTCTCAGCAGGCGAAATATCTATGTTTTTCCTTATCCCCTGGCCTTTGTCCCTGGGTTCCTGCCTCTTATCTTTTATCTTTCTCAGTTCTTCCCACACAGCGTCTTCTTTGACAGAAAGTTCATAGGATAATAGCCTTATATATTCTGCCTTTACTATTGCATTCTTCACCTTGTGGATAGTGGAAAGCATCTCTTTTATAATCTCTGCCTTTGACTCTGGGTCTCTATTATCAAATCTATTTTTCAATATATCTAATTTATAAGTAAAAAGGCTTTTTGATTTATTTATTGCCGAGTCAAATTTTTCCCTGCCGAACTTTCTTAAAAAGCTGTCCGGATCATGGCCTTTTTCCAGGGTGGCTATTTTAACATTCATGCCTTCTTCCAAAAATAAATCCAGGCCCCTCAATGACGCCATTTCGCCTGCCTGATCAGCGTCGTAAAGCATGACAACGTTGTGAGTATATCTCTTTAAAAGCCTTATCTGCTCTGTTGTAAGGGCAGTGCCCAGAGACGCTATTGTATTGGTAACGCCATACTGATAGCATGTCATCACATCCAGGTACCCTTCTGTGATTATGGCAAAATTTCTTTCCTTTATATTGGCCTTTGCAAAATTAAGGCCGTATAGATGCAGGCCCTTTTTATAAACAGCTGTTTCAGGGGAGTTTATATACTTCGGCAAAGTTTCATCCATAACCCTGGCGCCAAAACCTATAATCTTATCCCTCGCGTCAAATATCGGAAACACAACCCTGTTCCTGAAAAGATCATAATAAGCGTTGTCTTTGCCCTTTACAGCCAGCCCTGCCTTAAGAATCATGTCCTCTCTAACTCCTCTTCCGGATAAATAATCTATGAGGGCTTTCCATGATGAATCAGCGTAGCCAACCCTGAATTTTTTTAACACAGGCGCGTCAAGGCCTCTTTTGGCTATATACCGCCTTACCTCTGAAGACGATCCGGTTTTTTCTAAAATACCGGCGTAATAATTCGCAGCAATATCATTGACTGAATACAATGTGCTTACAATAGATCCATCCTCGTCATCATGGTTTTTATACTCAGGCAGCTTTACGCCTGTTTTCTCTGCCAGCATTTTTACAGCGTCTATGAAATCCATTTTTTCATATTCTTTTATAAAATTGAACACGTTGCCGCCGGAGTTACAACCGAAACAATGGTATATCTGCTTGTCAGGGCTCACTATAAAAGAAGGCGTTTTCTCGTGATGAAAAGGACAGCACGCCTTAAAATTCCTGCCTGCGGGTTTAAGCGAGACATAGCTTGAGATCACCTCAACTATATCGCATCTATCCTGTATCTCGTTCAATATATTTTCCGGTATCTTTCCCATTTATTTTTTCCTTGTAAATCTCCTGAATCCCGAACATGCCAATATCTTAAACTTGGCCTTTTTCTCAAGCTCGTCTAGTATCATATTAAGGCCTACATTATCGCTTGCTATATGGCCCGCTACCACGACATTCATGTGTTCTTCCTGCGCTTTCTTAAAATGCTCTTCGCTAAGATGCATGCATACGATAGTGGACACGCCTGCCTCTGAAAGCTTTTTGAATATATCCTTGGAACCCTCTGTGCCTCCTGTCATATCTACGAAAATCCTGCCTGCCTTGCGCAAATTATCGCCTCTGGTTATCTTGGGGCCGGCATTCTCTTTGGCTGCGGCATTATATTCAGGTATCTCCCTTAATATATCCACCACATCTCCAAGCGTGTTAGGTTTTTTCTTATCCATCAAATCCTGCAGATAAGAGGCAACGTAATTATCAGCAGGCGTATGGCAGCTCATTAGATTAATATCCAAAAGCCTTGCCGCGTCAACGGCCCGGGTATGGTTCGCCGGCATAACCCTTCTCTCGACTTCCCTGATCCTGTCGTGCATAAGAGACTCGGCAACATTTATAGGAACCCCTATCTTACTCAATATATCCACCTGCATATACATTACATTAAAAAATCCTGCCAGGGCCAGGCCTTCAGGATGATGAGTCATTACCAGATCTATCTTCTCGCCTTTTTCCTTTAACCTTTCGGCCAGAACTATCTCGCCTACCTCTATATCCACGCCCACCAGGATTGTTTTTATTTCGCTGTCCGGCTTACCAAAAAGAATCCTTGTGTCGCTGTAAGGGTTCTCAAGCCTTTCCTTGTCATAAAATTCTTTATCCTTGGCACTTAGTTTTTCGTATTCATTCTTTGCCCTTAAAAGCTCTTTCTTGACTTTATCCTTGCCTCTGGGGTCCTGTTTCATTCCAAAAAGCACTACGCTCCTATAGATGCCTATAAGCTTCACTTCACCCTCCTGGTTTTATTATACATTCGCGGTCACAAAACCGAGGCCTTAAGGCCTCGGATAAGTAATGGCCGCTCAGTATTCCGCCCAAGGAACCCCGGGCTTTAGCCCGGGTAGGCTTCATTTTCCTAATAGTTTAACGAGCGGTGTTTCGTATTTCTCGAAAGGATAAACACTCATCCCTGTCTTGTACGCAAAAGGCGCCACTAGCGAGGCGTATGGAGCTGAAAAAGATTTTTCTTTCGCGCTTTTATAAAAATAATCAACAGGGCTGTGGATAAACAAAAAGTAAAAAAGCCCTGTCAAAATAACCCCTCTTAATAATCCGAAACCAAGGCCTACTATCTTATTGGCAAAGGAAACGTTTTCAGAATTGCCCAAAAGTTTAACTGCCGCTACAGCCAGCAGTTTAAAGACGAATAAAACTGTTAAAAATATGAATATAAACCCTGTTACCTCTGCTTTTAAGCCTGTCAATCTGGCATGTTTGGCGAGAAAGCTAGCTGCCAGAGTATAATTATTAAACGAAATAATAAACGCTAAAAAAAGGCCTAGAAGCCTGAAAATTTCGGGCAAAAGCCCATTTTTAAAACTTACGTAACATATTCTAAATAAAAGAATTATGAAAAATATATCAACCCAGTTAAATTTTATTTGAGGCATAAATTAATCAGAGGAATTAATCCGAATATGAAAGAAGTATACCACACACTTTCTGATTTGTCAAGGTCAGCCGGCAGGTTAAAAGCCTGGATTTCACGCTGCTAGGCCCATTTATCAATACCTTTATATATCTGTCTGTATATCCTTGTAAAAAACCATTCTTATCCCGATTATCTTCGATAAGAACCATTGCATTTTTGCCTATAAACATAGCCTCAAACTCTCTGGTAAACCCCTTTACCATATCCATCAAAGCATGTTCTCTCTTTTTCTTCACAGCGGTATTCACATTATCTTTGTAATTATATGCAGGCGTGCCAGGCCTTTTCGAAAACCCGAATGCGTGCAAACGCATAGGCTTTATTTCTTTAATAAAATTCATTGTGTTTTGAAAATTAGCTTCTTTTTCCCCTGGAAATCCTACCATTATATCTGTAGAGATGGCAATATTAGAAATAGCTTCTCTTAATTTATTTACAATCCCTTTATAGTCATCCGCAGTATAGGGTCTCCTCATTTTTTTTAATATCTCATCATCCCCGCTTTGAAAAGGAATGTGCAAATGTTTGCAGAGTTTTTCCTCTGATTTTATCTGCAGGATGAGGCTAGGCGTTACGTCTTTTGGCTCTATGGAGCTGAGCCTTACGCGCCAATCCCCTTTTATCTTACACAGCTCTTTTATTAACCTTGAAAGATCCATATCCTTTGAAATATCTCTGCCATAGGCGCCAAGGCATATTCCAGTGAGGACTATTTCTTTATATCCGTTGCCTATCAAAGTTTTGCACTCATGTAACACTTCCTCAACAGGCCTACTTATAGACCTGCCTCTTATAATGCTCACCTTACAATAAGCGCATCTATTGTCGCAGCCATCCTGGACCTTGACAAATGCCCTGGCATGACCTTCAAAGCGCGTGATAGAATCAATTTGGTGAAGGGTAAAAGGTGAAGGGTGAAGAGATTTTGATATGAGCTCCGCGATTCTATACTTATCTTTGTTTTTTATAATAAAATCTACGCCTTTAAGTTTATGTAAATCCATGTCGCTGGCCTCTATCATGCATCCTGTAGCGACTACGCATTTATCCTTTTTTCTAAGGCCTGAGCGGATTGATTTTAAAGATTTGGAATCGCTGGCAGAGGTTACAGTGCAGGTGTTTACCACACACACGTCAGCTTCATCGCTATTTCCCGCCTCAGTATATCCTGCCTTCAGAAAATTCTCGCGGATCATCTGTGACTCATACTGATTAACCTTGCATCCAAGGGTTTTTATGTAAAACTTTTTCTGCGTCATAAAACAACATTTTTCTGAGCCAGGCTAGGGCCGTTCGGCACTGAAAAGTTTCGCCGTCCACTACGGTTTACAGTTCGCAAATTTGGCGGAATTCCCTCGCCAAATACATGAACAGTCAGTATACGGAAAAGCAGACTCGGTCAGTTCCGCCCGGGGTACCCATCCGAAAGGATGGGTCGCGCTGTAATCCCTTGCGGACTTTTGCCGAAACTTTTCTAATGTGCCTCAGACCCCAGCCTGGCTCAGCAATATATATAATAGCTGCTATTTCCGGCTGGCAGGTTTGAGAAAAAGCAATGAGCGAAGGCTGCCTCGCTGGGGCAGCCGAGCGCCCGTCGGTAAAGCCTAAGGATGGCGCAAGTCCCGAGCGAAGCGAGGGGCGTCTTTTCGAAAGCCTGCCAGCCAGAAAAACAGCACTTTATCGTTTCAGATAATAAGTCCCGAACTGAAGCAAACCTTTTAATCTGGCTTTAATATCGTGGAATGACTTTGGACGCATTATCTGCGAGAATATGTAGCCCGGCCTCAGGTAAAAGCTGTAAAGCGCCCTGTCTACGGCTTTATTCATAGCGCTACAAGAAAGGACCGGGTAATCTATTATCGCCCTCTGCTCTTTCCTGTCATCCACCCATTCTTTCCAGTCTCTGGCAATAATATAGTTATTATCCCTGCACCAATTGTAAAACTCTGTGCCCGGATAAGCGCACAATCCGCTGAATTGAACCGTGTCTATGGGTAGCTGTGCGGCAAATTTTATTGTCTTATTAACCGATTCAAGCGTTTCGCCTGGAGAACCTACAACAAAACACCCGTGCACTGAAATACCTGCCTTTCTGGAAATAACAGCAAAGTTTTTCATCTTTTCAGCGGTAATGCCTTTTTTCAGATTCTTCAATATTTCATCATCTCCTGACTCAAAACCAACGCACATCATCCTGCAGCCTGTTTTTTTCATGAGCCTCAAAAGCGAAATATCCTGAATCTCAGGCCTTGCGTTGCAGCACCATGAAATTTTTATACCTCTATCGATAATACCCTTACATATACTTTCCAGCCTGCTGTTATATTTACTAAAAGTAAAGGTGTCATCTTCAAACATTATTTCTTTCAGGTCAGGGAAAAGCCTTATGTCGTATTCTATCTCATCCAAGACATTCTCAGGGCTTCTGTGCCTGTATTGCCTGCCGTACATCACCTGCGGAAACAGGCAAAACACGCATCTGCCCTCGCATCCCCTTCCTGTAATCAAAGTAAGAAATGGGTTTCTTTTTGCGGGGCTGTAGTAATCCCTGGGATTTATATGGCGCCATGCAGGAAAAGGCAATTCATCCAGATTTTGAATAAACTGCCTGTCAGGGTTATGTATTACTTGCTCACCCTTTAGGTAAGACACGCCTTGTATTTCTGATATTTTTTTGCCCTGGCTAAGTTCTCTCAGGGTATAATCATATTCCCTTCTTGCCGCTGCATCTAAAAACAGCCTACCCCTGATTAGCGTATCTTCCGGTTCAGCGCTGACATGAGCGCCTATCATAATAGTAACGGCCTTAGCGTTACTTTCTTCCTTGCACATCTTCGCATAGCTCAAATC
>JAHJGB010000088.1 GCA_018824725.1 Candidatus Omnitrophota bacterium | reverse complement strand
ATTTCTCTTCCGGCAGGATGGAGAACCTAAAAGATGTTTCTAGCAAGATAGAGCTGATAAGAGGCGATATTAGGAATAAAGAGATTGTTCACGGCGCCATGGAGGGAGTAGATTACGTGCTTCACCAGGCGGCATTAAGAAGCGTTCCCAAGTCTTTAGCTAATCCGGAGCTTTATAATGATGTCAATATTAACGGCACCTTGAATATCCTGACAGCCTCGCGCGACGCAAAAGTAAAGCGTGTAGTTATAGCTTCTTCCAGCTCCATATACGGCGAGATAGAAAAATTCCCTCAGAGAGAGGATTTTTTGCCACAGCTTATTTCTCCTTATGGCCTTACTAAGCTCGCGGCTGAATATTATGCCAGGATTTTTAGTCGAATCTACGGCCTTGAAACAGTAAACCTCAGGTATTTCAATGTCTTTGGCCCGAGACAATCTCTTGAAAACGAATACGCGGTAGTAATCCCTAAATTTGTAACTTGCATACTGAAGGACGTTTCTCCTCCGATTCACGGCGACGGCAAACAGACCCGCGATTTTACCTATGTGGCAAACGTAGTCCAGGCCAATATTAAATCCGCTGTTACCCCCGGAATAAAATGCGAAGTTTTTAATATTGCCTGCGGCAAGGCCTATAGCGTCCTGGATATAGTAAAATATGTAAATAAAATTCTTGGTAAAAGCATTTTGCCAAAGTTCGGCCCCATAAGAACGGGTGACGCCAAACATACGCTTGCGGATATCTCTCGGGCCAAAAAACTCATCGGCTTTAAGCCTGAAATCGGATTCGAGGAAGGCCTCAAAAAAACCATAGAATATTTTCGTGGAACTGTGAAACCAGTAGGGCAGGTTTAAACCTGCCCTACTGGTTTCTATCGGAGTATATCATGAAAAAAGCTTTAATTACCGGTATCACAGGCCAGGATGGGGCATATTTATCCAGGCTGTTAATAGATAAAGGCTATAAGGTTCACGGTATAGTGCGGCGGGTAGCATTAGAAGACCCTGACCATAGATTATGGCGCCTAAAACCTATTTTAAATAAAATAAAGCTGCATGCAGGTTCTTTAGAAAGTTACGCCAGCCTATTTAATATTGTCCAGAAAGTAAAGCCGGACGAATGCTACCACTTGGCAGCCCAGAGCTTTGTCAGCTATTCCTTTGAGGATGAGTTTTCCACGATCAATACCAATATTAACGGCACCCTCTTTATCCTTTCAGCTATAAAACACATGGCGCCTAAATGTAAATTTTATTTTGCCGGATCTAGCGAACAGTTTGGCGATGTAAAGGAAATCCCGCAGAAAGAGACCACTCCTTTTCATCCGCGTTCTCCTTACGGTATTTCCAAAGTAGCAGGCTTTGAGCTCACGCGCAATTACCGCGAGGCATACGGCTTATTCGCATGTAATGGTATTTTATTTAACCACGAGTCCCCTATGAGAGGGTATGAATTTGTGACGCGCAAGATCACCCTGGGCGCGGCGCGTATTAAAGCAAGACTTGATAAAGAATTAAGGCTTGGCAATCTGGATGCCAAGCGCGACTGGGGATTTTCCGGAGATTTTGTTGAGGCCATGTATCTGATGCTTCAGCAAAAAAAGCCGGATGATTATGTGGTAGCCACAGGCGAGACCCATACAGTAAAGAGATTTGTGGAACTTGCTTTTGATTATGCAGGGCTCGACTGGAAAAAATATGTGAAACAGGATAAAGAACTCTTCAGGCCTGCTGAAGTAAATCAGCTCATAGGAGACTACTCAAAAGCAAAACGCATTTTGGGCTGGAAGCCGAAAGTAAAATTCGAAGAGCTTGTAAAGATGATGATGGAAGAGGATTTGAGAAGAGTTAAAATATCATGAAAACTGTATTAATCACCGGCGGAGCCGGGTTCCTCGGCTCCCACTTATGCGATAAATTCTTAAAAGAAGATTATAAAGTCATCTGCATGGATAACCTTATAACAGGCAGTCTAGATAATATTTCCCACCTTGAGAAAAAACCTGATTTCAAATTCATAAAACATAATGTATCTGAACATATAGATTTAAAAGACGAGGTTGATCTTATCCTGCACTTTGCCTCGCCCGCGAGCCCTATTGATTATCTGATGCATCCTATACCGACGCTAAAAGTCGGCTCTTTGGGCACGCATAATACCCTTGGCGTGGCTAAGGCTAAAAATGCAAAATACCTGCTTGCCTCCACTTCCGAAGTGTACGGCGACCCTAAGGTCAACCCACAGCCAGAATCTTATTATGGTAATGTTAATTGTGTCGGCCCACGCGGTGTTTACGACGAAGCAAAGCGCTTTGCTGAGGCTATTACCACGGCTTACCATAAAGCGCATGGCCTTGACACCAGGATTGTCCGTATTTTCAATACT
>JAHJGB010000087.1 GCA_018824725.1 Candidatus Omnitrophota bacterium | reverse complement strand
TGCCTAAGCTTATATTCAACCTGACCCCTTAATTCCTGGGTAGCTAATGCTTTTTTAACTGCTGTTTCTTCGGTGGCATTTGTATCTTTAGCAGTATCTTTAAGCTTAAAAAGGCTGAAAAGCTTATTTTGATTCTTTAATTCTTTTATCTTATCCTGATTATTTTTTAAGCTGTCTTCGATATTCAGGCCGTCTTCTTTATTTGCACTTAATTCTTCCTTGACCTCATACTGGACCCAATGAGAATGCGGGCTATCTTTGCCAGGGATATAAAAAAACTCCATGCCACAATTAGGGCAACGAATCTTTTTAAACGATACTATATCCGAGCCTTTGGATTCGTCGATTAATGCCCGCTCCTGGGAATCAGTAGAATATGAAAAGGCGCCGGGGGGGAAAATAGTAGAAAATAAAAATATTATAGCGATAAAAAGATTGATTAAAGAGACTCTTTTGGACATTTAAAACCTCCTAGTCATTTCTGCGCCGATAATGTGATTATTGGCCGTGGAGCCGGTGTTTTCAAAGTTTGTAATATCGTCAAGTTCGTAGAATAGCGTTACTTCTGCATCTTTTATATTATACATATTTAAGGCATTAGTTAAACTAAATTCTAATCTTATTTGATTTGTGGTTTCTATAAAGGCCTGGGTAAGGCCGCGCCTCATATGGCTGAAAGTGGCGCTGAATTTATATTCATCCGGAAAATTAAATATAGCGCTAAGCGCCATATCCTCCGAGTCACCACCTGCATGATGGCCTATAAAGTTACCTTTATGCATATAGCCTGATATATATTTAAAATGCGTATAAAAAATCTTATGAAACCTGGCAATCTCAGCTTTTAGGTCAAAACCAGGGATTTTAAAAACATCTGTAAAATATGCACCGGTTATAGAAGCAAGATCCACTGGAATACTTTTAGATTCGTCTTCCGCGCCCCATTCAGTGTATAGCTTTGCGCCTGTGGCAATAGGTAAAAATCTATCTATGCGCCTGAGAAATAGTTGAGCGTCCCATGACATGATGTGGTTTTCCGGTTCATCTGTTCCTCCGCCTGAGCTGAAGAAAAGAGAACTATTGCCTACAAAATCATGAATACCATACATATTAACATCCTTGCCGCCAAACTGAAGAATATGGCCAATGCCTAATTTCATAAAACCTGCTGGTATATAATCAAGCTTCCAGCCTGTAACCCACGCATACGAAGGATTGAATTTTTTCTCTAATTTGGATATAAACCATGTCCCCGTCCAGCGGCCCATTTTTTTAAATACCCATGGCAGCCTGAAAGGCCAGATATTATTGATTCTTAAACTATCCAAAGGAAACGCATTGTCAGTCATAAGGACTGAGCCATGGAAACCCGGGCCCCACCACATGGAAGATCTTCCTATAGCGTATTCGGTATTCCAACCAGTAGGATTAAGCCTTACATGAGCGTCTTCAATATTAACGTCGGTATCTTCATTGGAATATCTTATACTAGGTGTTACAGATACCGCGCATATATTAGATAACTTAGCCCATGCCGTAGCCTTAACCCTGGCGTTAAAGCCGTCTTTTAAAATCCAGCCGTCTTTATTTTCAAAGAGCAAGCGATCTTTATCAAGCTTGGCATAGAGTTTTTCAAACTTTACATCATTAAGAAGCTTTAGTGTATTTTTGGGGAGCGGCTGGTCAAATGTGCTCGCAACCTCAACGCCTATAGCGACAAGCTCTATCCTGAACTCGCCTATAAGTTTATTTAATAAAGCTTCTAAATAATCCTGCTCTGACCAGTCAAACTCCTTGTCGTAATCGCGGGCTTTATCAATGGCTGTTTTTACGCTATAAGCCATTTTTATGCGGGAGACCGGGCGAATGCCTATATCGGCTATGTCGCAAAGACCGATAATCGCAAGTTTTTCAATAGCGTCGTAGCTCCAGTGTCTTAAAGGTACGTCAACCGAAGGCGAAGCTTCAAGAATACGGGGAGATAAAAAAGTAAAAAATAAAATAACAAATAAAAAGAGATTGCTTCGCTTCGCTCGCAATGACATGAGAGATAATCGCAATGACATAATAAATGCTCGCAATGACATTATCCTTTAAACCAATCTATCGTCTCTTTTAAGCCTTTTTCCAAATCAACCTTTGGCGACCAATTAAGAAGTTTCCTGGCCCTGGAGATATCAGGCTGACGGAGTTTAGGGTCATCTATGGGAAGAGGATTATAAATAATTTTGCTTTTACTTTTGGTAAGTTTAATAATAAGCTTTGCCAGGTCTATGATTTTTAGTTCATGTGGATTACCAATATTTACAGGATCATGGACATCGGACTGGCTTAAGCGGAAAATGCCTTCTATAAGGTCAGTTACAAAACAAAGGCTTCTGGTCTGAAGGCCTTTACCATAAATAGTGATAGGCTCATTTTTTAATGCCTGGGTTATAAAGTTTGGGATGACACGGCCGTCGTTTTTTCTCATACGAATCCCAAAAGTATTGAAAATACGAACAATCCTGGTATCAAGGCCATGCGCTTTATGGTAAGCCATGGTAATAGCCTCAGCAAAGCGCTTTGCTTCGTCGTAAACGCCTCGTGGGCCTACACAATTAACATTACCATAATAAGATTCTGGCTGT
>JAHJGB010000086.1 GCA_018824725.1 Candidatus Omnitrophota bacterium | reverse complement strand
TATAGGATTTTTAAAATATAATTATCCTCCTGCGAAGGTTTACATGGGAGATACGGGCAGTCTTTTTTCCGGGTTTTTATTGGCCATGGTTGCTATAAATATCAGCTATGCGCCTATGGAAAGGCAAGTCGCGCTTCTTACGCCTATTTTGGCGATGAGCCTGCCTATTTATGATACATTATTTTTAATAGTTATGCGCATAAAAAAGAAAAAACCTATTTTTAACAAGACAAGGGACCATTTTGCATTGAGGCTGGTGACCATGGGGTGCAGTATCAAAAAAAGCATCTGGATAATGTATTTTTTCAGCATGTTCCTGGCGCTTTCTGTAGTTATAGTCGCATTCAGTAAAAATTTAACAGGGTTAGTTGTTATTGCGGTTGTGGGCATGGTATTTATCTTAATGGGTAAAAGAGTCGGCATGGTTGATATAAATAATTAATTTAAAGCCTTAAGCTGTAGGGCACACTTTAGTGTGCCAAAAACTTAAAGTTGAAATATGAAAAATGAAGATACTATAATATTAGGCGGAGGCCTCGCAGGGTTAAGTGCAGCATATCATTTAAAAAGCGGCTATGTCTTATTCGAAAAAAACAGCGAGATAGGCGGCATGGCCAGATCGATATATAAAGACGGATATATTTTCGATTACGATGGTCATCTTTTGCATTTTAGAAATGAATATACGTTCAACCTTGTTTCGGAACTTTTAAACGGGAATCTGGCACCGCATAAGCGCAATTCCTGGATATACTCAAAGGGCATTTTTACCCGCTATCCCTTTCAGGCAAATTTTTACGGCCTTCCGAATTCCGTAGTCAAGGATTGCCTGATGGGCCTTATCAAGGCCAGGTTTTTAAGCTTGTCGCATTTAAATTCAAACGGAAATTTTGAAAATTGGATAATAAAGACATTCGGAGAAGGCATAGCAAACCATTTTATGCTGCCTTATAATAGAAAGTTCTGGACCATTGAGCCGAAGGAACTGACATGCGAGTGGCTGGACGGTTTTGTGCCTGTCCCGGATCTGGAAGATACAGTAACAGGCGCTATATCAGACAATACAAAGCCATATGGTTACAATTCCAGGTTCTGGTATCCTGTAAAAGGCGGGATATCCGAGCTGGTAAATGGATTTTCAGACAGGATCAGGAACGCGCATGTTAATAAAAAAGCCGTTACCATAGACCAGCACAGAAAAGAGGTTGTTTTTGAAGATGTCACAATAAAAAAATTTAAAAACATGGTTACTACTATGCCACTTCCGGAGCTTGCCAATATCTTGGTGGATATGCCTTCGGATGTGAAGCTGGCTTTTTCAATGCTTAAGTGGACATCTATCTATGTCTTGAATATAGGCATAAAAAGCGATAATTTAACGGAAAGGCATTGGGTTTATTATCCTGAAGAAAGCGTGATTTTTTATAGAGTTGGTTTTCCCACAAGTTTTTCAACGGATGTTGCGCCTGAGGGCAGGACTTCCATCTACGCTGAGATAGCGTATTCAGATGCAAAGAAAATAGATAAGGACGCCCTAGTCTCCAGAACTATCCATGACCTTAAAAAATGCGGCATTATTTTAGAAGAATCTGATGTGAAAATATGCTTACCAATAGATATCAAATACGGTTATGCGCTTTATGATTCGAACAGACAGCATGCAGTTCAGGTTATAAAAAATTATCTGGAAAAATTCGGGATATATACGATCGGAAGGTATGGAAGCTGGAAATACATGTCCATGGAAGATGTGATTTTGGAAGGGAAGAAAATAGCGGAGAATATATCAGGCGCAATGGAGCCTACCCGGGCTAAAGCCCGGGGTTCCTTGGGCGGAATACTGAGCGGCCATATTCCATCCGCACCCTGAAGGGTGCAGTTTTTTGGCCGCGAATGTATAAACCGCGCCCCTATTAAACATAATGCAGGGGTTTGATTTATCAAACCCGTTATGTAATACAATTTATGCCAATATATATTTTAGGAATCTCATGTTTCTACCATGATGCCGCAGCTGCGCTGATAAAAGACGGGGAGATTATAGCGGCTGCGCAGGAAGAGCGCTTCACACGCAAAAAGCACGATTTTAATTTTCCAGAGAATGCTATTAGGTATTGCCTGAATGAAGCAGGCATAGAAACCAGAGATTTGTCTTTTGTAGTTTTTTATGACAAGCCGCTTTTGAAATTTGAAAGGATACTGCTGACATATTGTTCTTATGCCCCCAAAGGCTTTATGTCTTTTAATAAGGCAGTGCCGTTGTGGCTGAAAGAAAGGCTCTGGATGTCCAGCCTTATCTCAGAAAAACTAAACTATGAAGGCAAGGTTTTTTTTACAGAGCATCACGAATCTCATGCCTCATCCGCATTTTATCCGTCGCCTTTTAAAGAAGCGGCAATCCTCACAATGGATGGTGTGGGGGAATGGGCTACCACCAGTTTTGGGGTAGGCAAGGATAATGATCTTGAACTATTGTATGAAATAAAATTTCCGCATTCCCTGGGGCTTTTATATTCCGCTTTTACTTATTATACAGGTTTCAAGGTTAATTCAGCTGAATATAAAGTCATGGGCCTTGCGCCTTACGGAGAACCAAAATACGTAGGCCTGATCTTAAAAGAACTTATAGATTTAAAAGAAGACGGCTCTTTTAAGCTTAATATGAAATATTTTAACTACTGTGCAGGACTTACGATGACAAATAAAGATTTTGATAAGCTGTTTGGCAGGCCTCCCAGAAAACCTGAGACAAAAATCACACAGCTTGATATGGATCTTGCGCGGTCAGTTCAGGCAGTAACAGAAGAGATGATGCTGAGAAGTGCAAGGTATATTCATAAAATAACCGGCCAGAAAAATTTGTGCCTGGCAGGAGGCGTTGCCCTGAACTGTGTAGCAAACGGAAAGGTTTTAAGAGAAGGGCCTTTTGAAAATATCTGGATCCAGCCTTCAGCCGGAGATGCAGGCGGGGCGCTAGGAGCAGCGCTGCGAATCTGGTATAAATATTTAGGCAATAAACGAAGCGCTGATAATATCCACGATTTCCAAAAAGGCTCATATCTTGGGCCTGAATATACTGATAGTTATATTGAGAATTATCTTAAAACCAGCAATATCCCGCATACCAAGTTAGGTAGGCAGGAGTTATTAAAAACTGTAGCAGGCTATATAAGCAATGAAAAGGTTATAGGCTGGTTTCAGGGGAGGATGGAATTCGGGCCAAGGGCCCTCGGAGCCAGGAGCATAATAGGGGATGCCAGATCTCCGGTTATGCAATCAAGAATGAATCTTAAGATAAAATACAGGGAATCTTTCAGGCCGTTTGCTCCGAGTGTCCTGGCTGAGAGAGCGAAAGATTATTTCGATATAAAATCTGAAAGCCCTTATATGCTTTTAGTGGCAGATGTAAATAAGGATCATCTAAAAAAAGATAATTCAAGGGAGCCAGAAGGTTTCGACAGGTTAAAGATTATCCGTTCTGATATACCGGCAGTCACTCATGTAGACAGTTCAGCCAGACTGCAGACTGTATCAAAAGATACGCCTAACGGAGCTTACTATGAACTCATAAATGAATTATACAAAAATACAAATTGCCCTGTGATAATAAATACATCTTTTAATGTGAGAGGAGAGCCTATAGTCGCCAGCCCTCAGGATGCCTACAGGTGTTTTATGCGGACTGAAATGGATTACCTTGTGATGGAAAGTTTTGTGCTTGATAGGAAGCTGCAGCCGAAACAAAATACAGAAACAAAACAGTATTTTGAATTAGATTGATTATGAATAAAGAATATAGAAAATTCGGGTTTAGTTTTGGGCTAGGGATTAATATTCTGGGATGCATCCTGTTTTACAGGCATAAAGAGCATTTTATATGGTTTACCTGCATAGGTTCAGCAGCCTTTATGCTAGCTATTTTATACCCTGTGATATTAGCTCCCCTGAAAAAACTGTTAGATAAAGTGATTTTTTTTATCGGCTGGTTTACAAGCGCAATAACCCTTTTAATAGCTTTCTATCTGATATTTACCCCAATAGGTTTTTTGGCCAGGCTTTTCGGAAAAGACCTTCTGGATCAGAAGATAGATAAAAAGGCCTCCTCTTATTGGGTCAAGAGAAAACAGGGTATTTTTTTAAAGCAGTATTATGAACGAATGGGGTAAGAGATGGGCTTTACCGATAAGGTCAAAAAGATAATAGCAGAGAGACAGATTGTAAAAAGCATGACTATAAAGAACCTTAAGGAGAAATACGTAGGCTCCAGCCTTGGCATATTGTGGGCAATCATAAATCCTTTGCTGATCATGTTTGTCATAGCGTTTGTTTTTAACAACATAATGAAAACAGGAATAAAAAATACGCCGTTATTTATATTGAGCGCATTACTGCCCTGGTTCTTTTTTACGAATTCGGTATCAGAGGCTACTACTTCAATGAAGAGTAGCGTAGGGGTGTTAAGCCAGTTTATTATGTCGCGTGAAACCGTGCCTTTATCCATAGCCTTTGCGAACTTTATCAATTTTTTGTTCGGGTTTATAGTTATTTTGCCGTTTTTTATCATGTTCAACGTATCTATTATCAAGTATCTGCCTCTCGTTTTGATTCTAATGGCCTTGCATTTTATTTTTACGCTCGGGATTTGCTTGTTATTCAGCATAACCAATGTCTATTTCAGAGATTTATCTCAGATCTTGAATATCGGTTTAATGTTTTTATTCTGGGTTACGCCTGTATTTTATTCTATGGAGATGATACCGGAAGTTTACCGTAATATTATTATTATCGCAAATCCTATGACATGTTATGCTGTGCTCTACAGGTCTTTATTGTATTATGGTACCAGCGGCGAAGCGTATATATGGCTACTGGCGGCTATGTTTGCTTTAATTAGCGTAATAAGCGGGTACATCTTGTTTGCGAAGAAAGAAACAGAGATTTTGAAATATTTATAGATAGGGTTTTCAACTATATGAGTTTAATATCCTTGAAAGATGTCTGGTTGAAATACAGGATTCAGTTTAAAGAAGACGGAGGGAATTCTTATGAGGATTTCTGGGCTGTTAAGGGTATAAATATAGACATAAATAAAGGAGAGGTTTTTGGGATTATAGGCGAGAATGGAGCGGGCAAGACAACATTGCTTAATATAATAGCAGGCATGCTGAAGCCTGACAGGGGCACAGTTGAGATAAGCGGCACTGTTTCTGCGATTATGGAAATAGGAGCTGGTTTTCAGAAAGACCTGACCGGCAAGGAAAACATATACCTTACTTCTTCATTGTTCGGCCTTACAAATGAGGAGATTTCTGCAAAATATGACGACATAATAAAATTCGCCGGTATAGGACGATTTATTCATGCGCCTGTAAGAGTCTATTCCACGGGCATGTATATGCGGCTGGCCTTTGCCATAGCGATTCATGTGGATCCTGATATATTGCTGATAGATGAAACCTTTGCCGTGGGGGATATTTATGCCCAATATAAATGCATTAATAAGGTATTTGAACTGAAAGAACAGGGAAAGACCATTATTTTTATTAGTCAGGATATAGAGATGTCGAAGAGACTATGCACAAGAGGTATATTTATCAGAGATGGCGTGATTATCAAGGAAGGTCCCATAGATAAGCTGTGCACTTATTATATGGAATCAGTAGGAGATAAAAAAGGAATAGCTATTGTGCAAAAAGGCCAAATTGGAGCGATTTTTAACAATGGAAAACTTGTATTAAGATGTGAGGACAGGGCTGTCACATGCGGTTTAGCCGGGCACGCTATAATGAGCTCTTTAGATAGAGAGTATTCATCTACCACCGCTACCTGGCAGGTCCAAAAGCCTGCAACAGACAAAGAAATAGTCGCGATAGGAACATGGCCGGATCTTAATGTTAGCGAATACTGGAGGATAGTTTTTTTGAATGAGAGAGAATTTATCTGGGAAATAGTAATTGATGTAATTGAAGAAACTTTTATAGAAAGATTTACTGCGTTAGCTATTTTTATCGATGAGTACAAGAGCTGGTTTACGCTGGAAGATAAAACGGATTTTCCGGATAAATTCGCTCATTTATTGGAATGGGAATATACTACAATAGATGATTCCGCGAATAGAGTGATTGGTTTTAAAGGAGATAATAATTTAAAAGAATCGCTTCCAGCTATAATCTTTGACAGGGTTCAGGATAATACAAATATGTCTTGCCGGGTTGGTAATACAGGGTCTGATATCAGGGGCAGGGCGATTACATGCCAATATGTGCCAGAGCATCTGGGTAAAATTTACAACAAAGGTAAATACAGATGTTTTTCAGCCAAGGTAAAGGTGCTTGAGGAGAACGAAAAGAACGAGCTGAAATTCTATCTTGATAACACCAGAAAAATAATACAGGAGTCCAAGATTATACGCAAAGGCCTGCTTAGCCTTTTTTGCATGGAGAATAAAGTTGAAATATACTGGCAGGATAGATTAATAACATCCGGAATAGGCTTAGATACAAAATTTAGATGCCAGGAGAAATATTATTGCGCACATGACGGCCACTGGAATATTAATAAAGAGAATAATGACCAGATCGTTATTACTATTTCCTGGGATGATAGCCCGGGATTTATTCAAATTTGGAAATTGAGATTACGGGATGATAGTACCCTTCTCTGGGAAATTGATATGGATATTAGCGATAAAATAAAAATAAGGAATAAGGATGCAGAACTTATTCTTGACAAAGAGTACGATAAATGGATAACTCCGGATGAAAGAGGGGATTTTAGTAGATTAAGCAGGCAGGGTAATGCCGTTGTGTTGAATAAATACATCAACAACTGCATAGGCGTAGAGAAGGCTTTTAATAATGGTTTCGTCTTGCCAAGGTTATTATTCAGGCATAACGGCAGTCTTCCCGCGACGTCTTATCTTTTCAGGATAGACGAAAAAGAGTCTTCCACGAAATTGCGATATTTAGAGATAGACTATAAAGAAAATTTTTATACACCTGCGGGAATGCATAAATATTTTAATGGTGAGCTAAAAGTTACTGCAAATAAAGAAATAACAGAACGTCCAATGGAAGCGTCCGAGAAAAATTCTGATGTTATAAATCACAATGCAGGCTCGCTTGCTGAAATAAAATACAATAAAACATCTTTGGTTTTTGACCATGGAAAAGCAAGAATTTTCTGGAATGGGCTAGAGCTGACCAAGGGGTTAGGTTTATACTCATCTGTTATGGCTGCCGGTATGTGGTATGATTCATCTCAGGCATTCTGGGAGATTCGAAAATTAGAAAAAGGGAAATTGGTAGTCATGGGACACTGGCCGGGGATATCTATGGCGCAGAGCTGGAGCTTTTCTATCATAAATGAAAAAACCATACTGTGGAATATAGAGAAGGCAGCATGGGAGGACGTTAGATTAGATAAAGAACAGGTAAATCTTATGCTATCAGACACGTATAAAGAATGGTTTACTAATAAACATGTTCACGGAAAGTTTCCCGAAAGATTTAGCGGCCATAATGGTTTTTTCTGGGATAGGCTATGGTGCGGCGCTGCGACTTCAACAGTTGGGGTGAAAAGAGCCAAATTTAAAAAAGGAATTTTCAGCAGGGGAACTTTGCCATCTTTAATTTTTGGTTTTTCACCGCATTGCCAGGCTCGTTATTGCGTTATTGAAAATACAGACGACTTGTTTCAAAGCAGAGTCCTTCAGTGCGAGTTAGGCGCTGGAGAGGCAATGGATTCTGAAAAAAATGTATATTTTGATGGTCAGATAAGAATAGCAAGTCAGGGGCTCTTAGCATGAAAAAGATCAGGGGAAATGCCTTAAGTATTTTAAGTGGAATTCAAAAAGGGTTTTCGAATATTTTAAAAATACCTGCGCAATATTCTCCGACAGCTTTAAGGACAATCCGCAGAGATGATTTAGAGCTGCGCGTCGACACAAGGAATAAGATAAGACTATATTTTAAAGGCGTTGAATTAACTAAATCAGCAGGTTTTAGCGGCTCAGTGCTTTCTGAGGGCGCTTGGCATGGTTTATCAGGGGCCCTTATAAAAATAAATAGAATCGCACAGCATAAAATGGCATTGTTTATTAAATTTAAAAATATACCCCTTATTCAACATTGGATTATTGAGTTAGGGCCAGGCAGTCAGATAAATTGGAATATTGAAATGGAAGCAGAAAAACCTCTCAGGATAGATGCTGTAAGGACTGCCGTATTTTTTAGCAAATATTATGGGGTATGGTTTGATGCTAAAGCGCAGGAAAATAGATTTCCTCATTTTACAGAAAATCAGAAGACCTATTATGAAACAAAAGAATTAGATTTTATTGGATTGAAAGCAGGGGATCCAATAATGCCATCTTTGCTATTTAAGGCAGGCGGTGTGCCTTTTACGTCAACTATCCAAAATACCGACCTGGAGCATTCTTCCCGCGTCATTGAGATACAGTTTGAGGAAGAAAAAGAACTATATCAGCCGGGAGTTTATCCTTATCTTAAGGCCAGCTTCCAGCTTTATCCTGATCAAGCTGTCTTAGAAGAC
>JAHJGB010000085.1 GCA_018824725.1 Candidatus Omnitrophota bacterium | reverse complement strand
ACTTTGAAGCCTTTGGCATGGCTATTATCACTTCATTTATTTCTTTGGTCTTTATTATTTTTTCCATATCCTTCCTTGACCCAAGTACAGGCACACCGTGTATGCGGTGGCCTGTTTTTTCTTCATCATCATCCAGAAACCCTACAGGCTCATAGTGAAGCAATTTATTATTTTTTATTTCGCGTAAAACAAATTCCCCCGCATCCCCTGCCCCGTATATAAGAACTTTTTTGCCGCTAAGGCTAGCCTGATCAAAAATCTCTTTATATACTCTTTCCAAAACCCTGGAACCTGAAATAAAAAGAAACAACATCAGCCAATCAATAATAAAAACTGCCCTAGAAAACCCCTGGAACCGCCATATAAAAAGTATCAAAGCAGCTGAGGCAAGAGAAGCAAACGAAACCGCCTTAAAGATATTAACCAGATCCCGAACGCTCACATATCTCCACATCCCTCTATAAAGCCCGAAGTTAAAAAACACCAGGTACTTTACGATTAATATGAGCGGCAAAGACTTCACTATAATATCCTGGCTGGCTATTGTTAAAACTCCCTCGTATCTTAAAAGATTCGCTGAGATATAAGCCAGGCATATCAATATAAAATCCACTACTACTTCCAGAATCCTTCTTTTATGAAGAAGAATGCTATTTAAAACCACGCTTCCATTTTTCTTTTTTATATGATTAATCTCTTTCTGACCATAAACCTTGACCTTGCCTAAAAAAGCTGCGAAATATACCAGGCCTATCACCACTATGAGTAAAAGTACTACTGTTACTACAATGCTTACAAACATAGAAAGGATACTTATCGCGCCAAAAACTATACTGATAGAATAAAGAGACACGACTGTCTTTTTTTCAGAAAGCCCCAGGACTACCATTCTATGCGAGATATGATCTTTTCCGCCCTGGAAGACCTTACGCGAATTAACGCTTCTCATTAAAGTCACAAACATTGTATCAAATATAGGCACTGCCAGGATAAGAAGAGGCATAAAAAGCACCATCACAAGATGCGCCGATTCTTTCCCTGTTCCCTGTAATGTAATAGCTCCCAGCATAAAACCTATAAACATACTCCCTGAATCACCCATAAAAATCTGAGCGGGATTAAAATTATACCTCAGAAAACCCAGAAGGCTCCCGGCTAAGATTAAAGCAGGCAGTCCTACTGCAATATTTCCATTTAGAATAGAGAATATAAATAAAACTATTCCTACTATAGCGCCTATGCCGCCTGAAAGGCCGTCCATATTGTCTAAAAGATTGAAGGCATTCACAATCGCCACTATCCATAAAATAGTAAGGGGTATACTTATAAGAGGGTAAGGTATTATATTGATCTTTATGCCGAAATTAACAAGCAAGGCTGCTATTATTATCTGGCTGAGAAGCTTTGTGTAAGGCTTTAAATGGACTATGTCATCAAATATTCCTAAGCCAAAAATAAGGCATCCTGCCAATATAATCCCAAGGCTTCCGATATCAAATTTTACAAATATAACATACGGAATAATAAAACTTAAAAATATTGCTATGCCGCCGAAAAGCGCTGTGGGATTTTTATTCCACCTGTCTTCGCGAGGCTTGGCAATATAGCCTTTTAATATAGATATTCTTTTAACTATAGGGGTAAGGAGAATGGATAAACTAAAAGATAATAAAAATGGTATCAGGTAGGCCTTGAGCATAATTATTTTTTATAATATTCTACTACACTTTTTATGGTGCCTTCTAGATTTATGGTAGGTTTGAAGCCGGTTAAATTTTTGACCTTTGTAGTATCAGGCACGCGGCGCTGCATATCCTCAAATCCTTCTTCGTATGCCTTCTCGTATGATATGTAAACCAATTTGGATTTGCTTTTAGTAATCTCTATGATTTTTTTGGCAAGATTTTCTATAGTGATTTCTTCCTGGCTGCCGATATTAAATACCTGGCCTACAGCATCTTTACTATTCATGAGCTTAATCAGCGTCTTAATGACATCCTTCACGTGCAAGAAGCACCTGGACTGCTTGCCCGTTCCATATACAGTGATATCTTCATTTTTAAGCGCCTGATTTACAAACCTGGGTATTACCATGCCGTATGCGCCGGTCTGACGCGGGCCGACTGTATTAAAAAGCCTCACTATAATAGTCGGGACATTTTTCTCTTTCCAGTATATATAAGCGAGCATTTCATCCACTGCCTTGGCAGTAGAATATCCCCATCTCACTTTTAGAGGCGAACCAAGAATCCTGTCATCATCTTCTTTTAAGGGGCCGTTTTCATTTTTGCCGTATATCTCAGACGTAGAGGTAATAAGAATCTTCTTATGATACCTATGCACCATATCAAGGACTATCTCGCTGCCTTTGATATTAGTAACTAAAGATTCGAGAGGCTTTTTAACGACAAGGTCCACTCCTACTGCCGCGGCCAGATGATATACCACATCGCATCTTTCGACTAATTTATCCACAAGCATTTCGTTTAGAATAGTGCCTTCCACAAACTGGAAAGATTTATTGCCTTCCAGATGAGCAATATTTTCAAACCTGCCTGTAGAAAGATTATCAAGAACTGCTATGTCGTTTCCGCCTGT
>JAHJGB010000084.1 GCA_018824725.1 Candidatus Omnitrophota bacterium | reverse complement strand
ACGATTTCTTTTATCCCGCCGCTTTCCAGTTTTTCAAGGCTCGCCTGGCTCTTTTCCTTTACGCTCCAATACCATCCTCTGGGATCCCAGTTCTGCGCGTAATCATACTCCTGGATAGCTGTATTAAAAGCCTTTTTCGCCTCTTCTATCTTGTCCTGGACAAGATACGCTTCGCCTTGGATAAAAAAGCTGGTGCCTACGGCATTCAATGTCTCATACCGGTCCATTGCGTCCGTGGCAGGCAAGCCTGTCAGCGAAGCCTGCTCTTTTTTCGCCTCTTCCGAATATAATTCTATGCATTTGGCCGTCCAATAAAAAGTTTTATCGTAATCCTTGGCGCCCCACGCCTCCCATGCGCGGACAATCATGTCCTTGGGAGACAGGTTTGCATCGCCCATTTCTTCGGGTTGAGCATGGCGGCCAGGGTATAGCACAAATAGTGCAATTAACGCCGCCCCTAGCAACCTCTTGCAACCTTTATTTAGCATCATCCTACTATCACTCCCGTTGTTATACCTTTAATGATATGCCTCTGCATTATCAGGTACACTAAGATTATCGGCAAAGTGGTAATTGTCATGCCTGCCATTAAAAGCGAGTACTCGGTAATGTGGATCCCCTGGAATATCATAAGGCCTCTTTGCAAAGGCATTAGATTTTTACTTGAAAATATCAGCGTAGCGAGTATATACTCGTTCCATACGTTAAGGGAATTAAATATCACTATAACAGCTATTGCAGGTTTTGCAAGCGGAAGAGCCATGTTCCACCATATCCCTAATCTCGAGCATCCGTCTATGCGAGCCGCATCCTCCAGTTCCACAGGCATCTTGTCAAAAAATATCTTGAGTAAATATATGCTGAACGAAAGCCCCACGTTTATCATGCACAGGATATAACCTATCCTTGTATTTACAAGATGCAGTTTGGTCATTAAAACATACAAAGGTACAAAACTTCCTGGAAGCGGTATCATCATGGCTGCCAGGAACATATAAAAAAGGATGTTCTTGCCCGGAAACTTCAGCCTAGAAAATGCGAATGCCGCAAGAGATGCAATGATGACTATGCCGAATACGACCGTAACCGTGTAAAACATACTGTTCAGAAAATACATCCCGAACCCGCCCTTTGTCCAGGCAAGATAAAAATTGCCCCACATCGGATTCTTCGGGAAGATGCTCATGTCTGAAAATATAGTCTGCTGGGTCTTGAGGCTGGAACTTACCATCCATAAAAGCGGAAACAAGCACCCGATAGACACGATGATAAGCAGGATATGTATCACGCTGTCTTTTAAAAATCTTTCTATTTTATACTTCGCCCTTTCTTTCATTCTAAATTTTTATCCTCATGTTAATCGCTGAACCACGCGGAACTTAACGCGGAATTACGCCGAAGTTCACGTTAGCTTCCGCGTTTTTCAGCGTCTGGCCAAAGGCCAGTTTCTGCGTAAGTTCCGCGATTTTACGCTTGTTTCATATATTTCGACAATTTAATCTGCACAAACGAAACAGCCAAAAGAACTGCACCGAACATCACGCCCTGACTGCACGCGTACCCAAATCTTGAAGAATTCACCATTGACGCAAGGATCCTTGTAACAGGCACCTCTGTGTGATATCCAGGCCCGCCGTCTGTCATTGAAAGTATCAGGACAAATACCTGCATTGTGCCAAGCACTGTCAGAATAGACACGAGTATAAATACAGGCACCATAAGAGGTATTGTGACACTCTTAAACATCTGCCAGCTGGATGCCCCGTCCACTTTTGCAGCTTCATATAACTGCCTCGGTATAGTCTGCAACCCTGCTAAAAGTATTATGAATCCCCACCCAAAGCCTTTCCAGCAATGAATCACTGCTACGCAGGTAAGCGCTGTATTCGGGTTTGAGAGCCAGTCAGTAACAAGGTTTGAAAGCCCTATAGATGTGAGCCAGTGATTCAAAAGCCCGTAATTGCCGTCATATATCCATTTCCACACAAGCCCCACCACCACCTCTGAAAGAACAGGCGGCAGGTAAAATATCACCCTGTATATATTGCCCCCTTTTATATCCCTGTCGCACGCCAAGGCCAGCATCAGGGCAAGCGCATTCTGGAACGTAAGGGCTATCAGGGTTATGTAGCCTGCCTGAAGCATTGCCCCCCACCAGATCTTATCCTGGAACAACTCTATGAAATTTCTGAAGCCTATAAAACTTTTGGCAAAGTCAAACTGGGCAATTCCATCCCACTGGCATAAAGACAGGGTAAACACTTTGTAGAACGGGTAGATGTAGAATACGGAAAATATCAGAACCGCGGGTAATACAAATAGATAATTTTGAAGAACTGTCTTGGTGCGCATAATTTAATAAAATTGATAACAAATTTAACTCAAAAGTAAAAACGAAAAAGTCAAAACTACAATTAAAAATTTAAAAGTTTTAACTTTTGAGTTTTAATTTTGACTTTTTACTTCTAACTTTTTACTTTTTCTTCATCTCCCGTTCTTTGATCGCCTGAATCTCAGACCCTAACTGCTGAGGGGTTTTCTCGCCTATAATGATGGACTGTATGCCCTTGTCAAACGCCTCTATGACAAGAGGCGACTCCGATACGCCCCACACGTTCGGATGAGTGGTGTTATCCATGGCGTTCGCAAACTGGGAAAGCACCATGGGTATATCCTTTAAACTGTATTTATTAGAAGGTAAATCCTGCGTCTCTTTTGAAAGAAATATCTGCTGAGGCGCGTCTGTTATCCATTTTAAAAAATCCACTGCCAGTTGGACCTCTTTGGATTGTTTATTCACCATAAAGCTGGACCCTGCCCCGCCCCAGATGGTCATAGGATATTTATCTGAAGCCTGAGGGGGAAGCATTACCCCGTAATTTAAATCAGGGTTCATGCCTTTATAAACATTCACGCACCACGATCCGTTGAACGCAAAAGCAGCCCTGTTATTGGCAAAAAGCTGCTCTGCTGTTTTATTGACCATTGTCACTATGCCTGAGGCGAGCATTCCTTCATCTCTCATCTCGCGGAATAAATCAAAAACCCTTATCCAATCAGGATCTGTGTATGGGACTTTGCCGCGTATGGTATCCAGGACCTTGTCCTTGCCCATTATATTAAATGCATAATTTGACGCGAAGCAGTCTATCATCCATATCTCTCCCCATCCGCTCACCAGGCCCTGCATGCCTTTTGCCTTTAGTTTTTCATTTATCTCTATCAATTCTTTCCAGGTCTTCGGAGGCCTTGATGCATCCACGCCTGCTCCTCGCAATAGATCTTTATTATAAAGCATCTGAATATTGGTAACATCTATTGGCACGCCGTATATGCCGGGTTTTACTCCGGAGCTGTTCGCCTGTTCAAACTCATTTACGGCAAGCGCCTTGGCAAACAGCTTATTTTTCCACGAACCGAGGTCTCTATCCATATCCTCTGTCAGGTCGTACACATAACCTGATTTTACGAAACTCGCAAAATCCCTTTTCTCCCCGAGGATTCCGAATATATCAGGAAGGGTATTTGTCTGGGCAGCTGCCCTTACTTTCTGGGTATATGCGTCTGAGGGCGCGTAAAGCTCGAAATTAATTTTTACGCCTGTTTCTTTTTCATATATTTCGGCGAGCTCCAGGAACGCATCTTCCCTGTCGCTCATCCAGTGCCATACTTTTATTGACTTAACCTGCTCTTTATTTTGCGCATTCGGCCCGCAGTTCACTAAAGAAACACTTAAAAAAACGATGAACAAAGAGAGCATAAAAAAAAGACAAAACTTCTTATCCATGCATTTCATCCTTTCAAATTTGCGAAGCAAATTTGATCCCGCCTCGCGCCAAGGTGCTCGCTATTAGGGCGTTCGGCACCGCGGCGAGGGACCTTTTTCAGTTAGCAATACAAAGCCGAGACACGTCTTCGCTAAACTCAAGGCCGCAGGTTTCCATCTCTGCCCTCACCACCCTTGCATTGCCGACGATGCGGGAAAAAGGAAAATCCCTTGCCTCGTCTCTTGGCACTGAAAGAGTTATATGTAAGCTATCATTGGGCTTTATATTCTTTGTATTTATATCTGATATTAACGCCCCTTCATAACTCACATTGGAAGTAAATGCTTCGATGGTTTCTCCCTTGCCTGTGTCTGTAAGCAGCCTGAGCTTTATAGGAAGAGACAAGCCTAATCTTTTCGATCTTCTCTTCTCTACAAAATCGCTCGCTCTCATTTACGCCTCCTACATCTATCTATATATTTAATATACACTTTATTTTTAATAAGTATAGCACAATCTACTATATTTTAAAAGCCTTTTTTTAACTTTTTTATTCCCCTCTACAATTTCAACAATGTCGTTTTTCTAGTTGCTTAGAGGGATGTTTGTACATTACGCCTGGATCTGCCGCCTAATCTTTCTGTCATTGTTAAGTGCTTCTTCTCCAGCAGCGTTTCAATACTGATTTTTATAATATTTCTTATTCCCGCTCCTCTTTTATCTACTAATCTAGCTCCTGTTTTTATAAAGTCTCTGTTAGACGCGATATCCTGGACAAAATCCTCCTTGCCGATATGTGTCATTAAAATTGCCCGCAGGTCTGAGTTTATATTCTGCGCGTCTAAAATCAGCTTTATGCCATAACCGCCTGAGCCCATATTAAGGTCTGTTACTAATAAATCTACCTTGTGCTTTCCGATGATTTCCAATGCCTCATCAGCTGAAGACGCCACAAGAACATTCTGAACGCCAAGTTTTCTAAAAGCTTCTTGCAATCCGCTGCGGTAATATTCCAGATTATCGACTATAAGAATAGTTGATTTTCTGATAGCATTCATTCTGTTCTGTCCGTGAATAAATTGCATCAAAAGCCCATCAGGCTCGCTTTCTCTCAATAAGGTAAAAAAGGGCCCGGAGATTTTTCCTGCTCGGATAGTTTTTGCCAGGCCCACAGCCTTAAGAAGTACTTTTTCATAAAAATTATCTATATCTATCCCATTCAGATTATCTTTTGATAACATGTAAGCCAGAAACACCTTTTCCACAGGTTTATAATATATCCACGAATGGATGTTTTCTAAAATTGCTGAATACTCGTCTGATAAATCTCCTTCATTACCTTTTCTGGTCCAGTAATGGGCCATCTCATGCGTAAAAATAAAATCTAATAGCATTGCCCTGAAGCGGGTTAACTGCCTCCCTTTTATATCTTCTGGGATACTAATCCCTATTTTCCTTCCAATAGACTCTTCGAATTGTTTTTTAACGCCCTTAAATTCTTCGCTATTTATTATCGCTCTGATTTCATGGGGGGTTAACTGCTCAAGCATCTTTATTGCCTTTATATGAATTTCGAATACATTATTTCTCATAAAAGAACCCATAGGCCCGTCTATGTTTACGACCTTAACCTTAAACCTTGGAGGCAGCGTCCTTCCGATCTTCCCGACTTCAGCTTCTTTGAGCCTGAAATATTCTTCCAATAAATCCGTAGGTATATTTTTATTCTTAGAGATTATTCTTAGCCTTGTTCCTCCTGCTATTTTCTCTCTTACTACTGTAAATTCATAAACTAATCCCTTGCATTCATCCGGGTCCCTGGCAGCAGTTATCTGAGAGTATCTAACTTTGCCAACTGCCATTCTCTGTAGCGCCTTGATTCTTTCCAATACTCCCCTTGTTGATTCCAGGTGGAATACCCCTCCAATTACTGCCACAAAGACTGCTGCAACCGCATAAATTGGTATTGGATTTACGATAAACGGCGCTGCCATAGTCGCAACCACTGCCAATCCCATGACCTTTAATAAGCCGGGTTGTATAATGCCTTGATCATTGCCTGACGTTTTTATTTTTTCTCCAACAGCCGGCGAGTT
>JAHJGB010000083.1 GCA_018824725.1 Candidatus Omnitrophota bacterium | reverse complement strand
GATTCCAAAGATATTAAAGTGAATCCTATGCGGCCTTTGGCTGATTTGGATAAATTGCCGTGGCCGCTGCGTGAAGGGCTGCCTATGGATAGGTACAATGATACGCCCGGAGACATGCCCATACCTTCAGTTCAGATTTATGCCAGCAGAGGATGTCCCTATAGATGTAAATTTTGCCTCTGGCCCCAGGTGATGTATCAAGGTAATCATTACAGAACGAGAGATATAGTTGATGTGGTTAATGAGATGGAATACCTGGTAAAAGAGATGCATTTTAAATCTATTTATTTTGATGATGATACGTTCAATGTAGGAAAAGAAAGAATGCTGAGATTGAGTGATGAGATAAAAGCTCGGGGATTAAATATTCCATGGGCAATAATGGCAAGGGCAGATTTGATGGATTTAGAGATATTAGAACGAATGAGGGATGCCGGGCTTTTTGCTGTTAAATACGGGGTAGAATCCGCGACTCAGGAACATCTTGACCGCATAGATAAAAATATGGATCTTAAAAAGACAGAGGAAGTCATAAAGCTGACAAAGAGGCTAGGCATAAAGACCCACCTGACATTTACATTCGGCCTCCCGGGAGAAACCAAGGAGAGTATTAAAAAGACAATAGATATGGCGTTAAAATTAGACTCGGTTACAGTCCAGTTTTCCATAGCCACGCCGTTTCCCGGAACCGCATTCTATAGAGAGATGAAAGAAAAAGGACAGATTGTTTCTGAAAACTGGGATGAATATGACGGTAATCATAAAAGCGTAGTGGCATTCCACAGTATCACAAAAAAAGATCTTGAAGAAGCTATTAGAAGTGCTTACAGGCAATGGGCAATTCACTGCGCCAGAAGAAACCCGTTTAAAAAAGCAGGTTATCTAAAGCTGGCGCTGAAGTCTTTAAAAAAATACGGTTTTTTTGTAACCATTTTAAAAATCGCCGTATATTTTATGCGTTATATAATAAGGTTTTTTAAAGAAAAGATTTTATATAAGAATGAACTAGAGCAGAGGATAAAAGAAAAGGGATTGAAAATAGGCAGGTTATCGCTGCTTTCTGACCCTAACGGCTTAAACCTCTATTGGGACGGCATGAGATTAACTAAAGGCGGAGGTTTTGCAAGCGCGCTCAGTTCCAGCCAGGCGGTTTTTGGGCAATTGCCGAAACAGCCATGGTGTTTCGAAAAAATAAATGATACAGAAATATTGCTTATAAGAAAACAGGGCGATCTGGGATTGGATGAAATTTGGAAAATAAAAGTTATAGATGAAAAGCAGATCGACTGGGATGTGGATATACTTTTAAAAAATAAGATTGAGGCTTTGGCAGCCAGGATTCAGCTGGTCCTGACAGGCAGATACCGGACATGGATAGATTCCTGGGGAGAGGGCAGGTTATATCCTGTAAATGATCACAGAAAAGTAGGGCTGAGAAATCCCAATACGGATTTTATAGGCCTTAGGGGAAGAAAAAAGTTAAAAGGCCAGCTGCCGACTTTTTTCCTGGATCTATCCAGAAATCGGGATAAATACTCGCCTTCAATAAAAAATGCGAGTTCTGTCTTAGGCGCGAGGGTGCTGGAAGTCCAGAGTAAATTCTCCAATGGCAATGGTGAGCACGCTTCCAGCTCATATAATTTATTCTCTATGAGAATTAAAATTGTGGAAGAGGATTTTAATAAGCGTAGCCTTAATAAAAAGAAATGAAAGATAGGCCAATTTACAAGTTAATAATAGAAAAGCTGAGATTCAGAAGATTGTTTGCTGATTATCTGGACGCTATGGGTGTTTTAAACGGCCTTTATGCCTACAAAGGGCCATCTTTTGCGCAGATAGATTTAACCAATAATTGTAATAATGATTGTATCGGCTGCTGGTGTAATTCTCCTCTTCTTGAGGAGAAGAAAATCAATCCCGAACTAAAAAAGCAGACTCTTCCATATAAGAGAGTCATCAGGTTGATAGACGAGTTTTATAAAATGGGGGTTAGCCATATATATTATGCAGGCGGCGGCGAACCATTTATGCACCCTCAGATTATGGATATCCTCAGATATACAAAAAAAAGAGGGTTTACGTGCTATGTTAATACAAACTTTACTTTGGTTGACAAAAAGGTTGCAAAGGAATTGGCGGATTTAAAAATAGATCATTTAACAGTGAGTGTCTGGGCCGGAACACCGCAGGTTTATTCAGCCACTCACCCTAATAAAAGCGAAGAGGCATTCTATAGAATAAAAGAAATGTTAAGGCT
>JAHJGB010000009.1 GCA_018824725.1 Candidatus Omnitrophota bacterium | reverse complement strand
TTGGATAGAGTTCGTGAGGAACGCCGGGGAAGGCGATAAGGACTTTATTGTGAGGAAAGCAGAGGAGGTTTAAACCTCCTCTGCTTTCCTCACAATAAAGTCCTTATCGCCTTCCCCGGCGTTCCTCACGAACTCTATCCAATGCTCGAAAACACTGCCATTCCATATCTGAAAAAACATTTTCAGACAGGTAAAATTATAAAATCCAGGGTAATAAAAATAACCGGCCTTAGCGAGTCAAGGGTAGATAAAATAATAGAAGATATTTTAAGGATAACCGGCAAGGTCCAGATGGGAATCTATCCTCATCCTGAAGAAATACAGGTAAAAATAACTGTGGCTGAGAAAAATGAAAAATCAGCTGACAAAATAATCTATAAAATAGAAAAACAAATCAAATCGCGCCTCAAAGATTACATCTTTGGCTATGACAATGAGAAATTCGAAGAAATTATAGGCAGGATGCTTCGAAAATCCAAAAAAACCCTGGCCATAGCCGAATCCTGCACAGGCGGGCTTCTATCTAATAGAATCACAGATGTCCCTGGAAGCTCTGCTTATTTTAAACTAGGCCTTGTAACGTATGGCAATGAATCTAAAAATAAGCTCCTGGATATACCCATGGAAACTATAAAAAAATACGGCGCAGTATCAAAAAAAACCGCATCTTTAATGGCAAAAAATGTCAGAATACTGGCGCGTTCTGATTACGGAATAGGAATTTCAGGCATCGCAGGTCCGGGAGGCGCAATTGGCAAAAAACCTGTTGGGCTTATTTATATAGCCCTCTCTACAAAATCAAAAACTATTTGCAAAGAATTCAGATTTGTCGGAACACGCAATCTGATAAAATACAAATCCACCCAAGCCGCCCTGAACATGCTCAAACAGGCAAACAACCAGAAAATCGACTTTATTGAATTGTGACTAGTATGCGGGCTTTTATAGCAGTTGAGATTGACAGCCAAACCAAGCAAAAAATATCAGATCTCGTCTCCTGTCTCAAGAAAACCGGACCCGACGCTAAGTGGATAACTGAAGACCAGATGCATTTGACCTTAAAATTCCTTGGAAATATAGGCGAGGATAAGGTTCAAAAAATCTCCGAAGCCCTGTCTGCCATATCAGATAGTTTTAAATCTTTGAAAATTGGTTTTTCCAACATAGGCGCATTCCCGAACCTAAATCATCCGCGTGTCATATGGCTTGGCATTGATGAGGGCCGGGGATCGCTGGAAATCTTAAACGGGAAAATAGAGGCTAGTTTGGAAAAATCGGGATTTGCAAGAGAGAATCGGGAATTCAATCCTCATCTCACTCTTGCCAGAATCAGATCATCTAAAAACATATCAAATCTTATAAAATTAATCGGAGAAAAAAATCTAACACCGGTGGGTGAAATATTAATCGATAAGCTATCTTTATTCCAGAGCACGCTCAGCCCAAAAGGCGCCGTCTATACCCTCATTCTACAAAAATCCCTGCAAAATATTTAATGGCTTAACAGGTTAATCAGATATACGACCTGCAGCGCTATATTTGTATATACGCCGGCTATAATATCATCTGACATGATCCCCATGCTGCCTTTTAATTTTTCAAGGTCTCTGATAGGCTTTGGCTTTACTATATCAAAAAACCTGAATAATAGAAATCCTGTTACCACATAACCCATTACTGGCGGTATGCGGTATAAACTTATAAGCATTCCTGCAAATTCGTCTATCACTATCTCGTCCGGATCTTTTTCTCCGAATATTTTTTCCACCCTGCCGGACGTCACAAAACCCAGGATAATTATTACCAATATAACCGCGGACATCATTATTGTGTTGCGGCATATAAAATAATACAGTAAAACTGCTGCAAGGCTTCCCAGCGTGCCGGGCGCAACAGGCAGATAACCCATATAAAAAACACTCGCCATCATTTTATACAGACGATCTCTCACTGATCCCCCATAAAAATATCTTTATTTCTGAGCATATAAGAAACGCCTGATGTCAGGGTCATGCCCACTGTTATAAGCATCAGCAAATATACCGATGCCTCAAAGGCTTGCATGTGCCTGAAACCGAACCCCAAATCCCTGATTATTAAAAATATAAGTATTGTTATAACTGCCACCATCTGAGAAACTGTCTTATGTTTCCCTCCTGTTTCCGCGGCAAGGACTTTTTTCTGTGAAAGCGCCAGTATCCTTATGCCTGTGATGACCAGTTCTCTGGCTATAATTACCATCACCATCCACGCCGGTATTATTTCCATCTCTACAAAAGCCAGGAATGCCCCTAAAATAAGTATCTTATCCGCTATAGGGTCCATTAATTTGCCAAAAGCGGTAATACTGCCGGTTTTCCTGGCAAAATAACCGTCGTAATAATCAGTAATGCATGCTGCCAGAAAAATAGCAAATGCCATAAACTTGGCGCCCGAGCCTTTTATAAAAAGGAATAATATAAAAACGCCTGCTAAAACTACTCTTGAAATTGTAAGCTTATTTGCCAGATTCATAATCACCTACCAGGTCATATTCATATGCATCGGTTATTCTGATATTATAAAAATTACCTATCTTTAGATGTTTGCCTGCGACATACACCAGCTCGTCTATTTCAGGCGCATCGTACTCTGTCCTGGCTATATAATAATCCTTGCCTTTTTCTTCTACAAGAACTTTTAATAATTTGCCTATCAAGGCCTGGTTTATTGTCTTAGACATACGCTTTTGCGCTGACATTAACCTGTTAAATCTTTTTTCTTTTTCTTTTTCCGGAACCTGCAGTTTATACTCATAAGCAGGCGTGCCTTCTTCTCTTGAATATTTAAAAACACCCAGCCTTTCAAATCTCATTTCCTTTACGAATGATTCCAGCTCTTTAAATTCTTTTTCCGTCTCTCCCGGAAAACCTACTATAAACGAGGTCCTTATCGCTGCTCCCGGGATTTCTTTTCTTATATATTCTATAAGAGAGATTACCTGCTTCCTCGTTGTTCTCCTATGCATCTCATTTAATATTCTATCATTAATATGCTCAAGTGGCAAATCTATATACCTGCATATATTCTTATTATCCCTTATAACCTTTAGAAACTCTTTATCTAAATTCGCCGGATGTAAATACAATAATCTTATCCATACTTCTTTTGAAATCTCCGCCAGCTCCTTCAATAAATCCCCCAATTTCTTTTTTCCATACAAATCCATGCCATACAAAGAAGTATCCTGGCCTATCAATATAAGCTCTTTTGCGCCTTTATCAATTAATTGTTCCGCTTCTTTGATTATAGGCCCCATAGTCCTGCTTTTATAATTACCTTTTAAATAAGGTATTACGCAATACGCGCATCTGTTGGCGCAGCCTTCTGAAATCTTGATATAAGCGTAATGTTTGGGTGTAAGTAGGGGGCGGTCGCGACCGCCCCCTACTTGATTACGCGGAAAATTCAAGACGCCCCTGAATTCATCTATTTCTTTTAATTCTTCGGATAATTCGTTTTTATATCTTTCTGAAAGACATCCTGCCACTATAATATTTTTTACTTTTCCTTCTTTTTTAGAGTCTATAACCTTGAGTATGGAATCAATAGATTCCTTCTTGGCGTCTTCTATAAAAGCGCACGTATTCACTATTACAATATCAGAATGCTTTATGTCTTCCTGAAATCTGTAACCTTTTTTTGTAAATTCAGCTATCAGCTTCTCTGAATCCACTAGATTTCTTGGACAGCCTAGGCTTATTATGCTGATTGTTTTTTTCATAAAAAATGAGGGATCGCCTTCTCCCTCTCTTTTTTTAACCTTGATGAAAGCCCGATTCCCTATGGGAGTCGGGCTTTCATCAAATCTAAAAATTTTACTTATTTTATGCCGTCTTTGGTAATTATGATCTCTTTCTTTTCGTCTTTTTTACCTGTAAAACCCAAAGGCTTGCCGTTCATGTTTATCTTAATGACTCCTGAATTGCCCATCTCTAATTTTATCTCTTTTTTCGCTTTCCAGATGTCCTTATTGCTTTTTTTAAAAGAACCTTTAAACATCAGCTCACCGTCTCCTGTTACCTGAAGCCACGTGTTTTCCGAAGCAGTTACCTCAAGTTCTATAAATTCGGTTTTTTCGCTGACAGCCTCTTTTCTAATTTCTTTTACCGGTTCTTTCGGCTTTTCCTTTTCAGTTTTCTTAGGCGCTTCTTTTTTAACAACAGCTCGCTTGTTCTGTTTTGTCTTGGGGATATTTTTTATAAATCTGCATGCCTGGCCTATAACAAAAAATAAAAACCACAACACAATAATACCTATAATTATTGCCAGTATCTGCCTTTTATATTTAGTTATAATAGAAAAATCTATTTGCTTGGATTGAGTCGCATTTACAGACGGCCTTGAAACAGTTTCCTGTTTTTTCTGCAATACCTGCTGTTGGCCTGCTGCTTCTTTAGACAGATATTCTTTTACACCAACCTCATTCATCGCGTCAAGAAAAATAGCGTAAGTTCTTACGAAACTTTTTGCGTAAAAGGTCGATTTTATTTCGCTTAGCCTGTCTTCTTCCATGGTGGAAACTATGTGTTTAGGTATGCGGCTTCTTTCAGATACTTCTTCCAAGGAAAGATGCTTGGACTCTCTTATTTTTTTTAATATTTTACCTAATGACTCTGGCATATTTACTGTTGCGCAGTTTCTTCGGTTGATGTTGCTGATTCTTCTTTTGTAGTCTCTTCCTCTTTAGGCTGATATTCCTGTATCAATATTTCTCTGGGTTTAGATCCCCTGAATGGCCCTATTATGCCTTCTTCTTCCATGGCATCCACGATCCTGGCAGCCCTGGTATAGCCAAGCCTTAATCTTCTCTGAAGCATAGAAACAGATGCCTGGCCTGTTTCCAAGACCATCTGCACTGCTTCATCAAAAAATTCATCTTTCTCAAAACCGCATCTTCCGGATATGCTCTTTTTCTGATGCTCGAGGATCTCATTGTCATACACTGGTTCCTGCTGCGCCTTTATAAAGCCTACGACCTTTTCTATTTCAGGATCTGTCAGAAATGTGCCCTGAGCCCTTATTGGTTTCGGGCTTCCCGGCTCTAAGAATAACATATCGCCTTTCCCCAGCAGTTTATCAGCGCCGTTCATATCCAGCACTGTCCTGGAATCAACCTTTGACGCAACCTTAAAAGAAATCCTTGCGGGGAAATTGGCCTTTATTACTCCTGTTACAACATCCACCGAAGGCCTTTGCGTGGCAAGTATCATATGAATGCCCACTGCCCTTGAAAGCTGGGCCAATCGGGTAATAGCATTCTCAATATCTTCCTGCGCAATCATCATAAGATCCGCAAGTTCATCTATAATAACAACTATGTAAGGAAGCTTCTCTTCTGATTTCTGGTTAAATGAATCTATATTCCTGACGGCTATCTTTGCTAGCATTTTGTATCTGGCCTCCATTTCGCCCACAACCCACCCCAGAGCACCTGCAACTTTTTTCGCGTCAGTGACAACAGGACATAACAGGTGCGGTAATCCGTTATATGTCGCGAGCTCCACCATCTTTGGATCAACCATCAAAAATTTTAACTCCTCAGGCGTGGCGTTATAAACCATGCTCATTATAAGTGAGTTTACGCAAACAGTTTTTCCTGAACCTGTAGTCCCTGCTATTAAAAGATGCGGCATGTCTCCCAGGTCAGTCACAACGCACTTTCCTGAAATATCTTTTCCCAGCGCCATTGCCAGCTTTGAAAAAGCTGCCATCTTCTGAAACTCGCTTGACTCCAGTATTTCCCTCAAGAAAACCATTGAGGTGTCTGCGTTAGGGACTTCTATGCCTACGCAGGACTTGCCTGGTATGGGCGCTACTATCCTGACTGTAGTCGCCTTCATGGTGAGGGCTATATCATCGCTAAGGCTTGTGATCCTATTTACCTTCACGCCCGGAGCAGGCTGTAATTCATATCTTGTGATAACAGGCCCTTTGCTTATATCAATAACCTTCGACTCTATACCGAAATCTCTGAGCGTATCTTCGAGTATCCTTGCGCTTTCTTCGAGATTTTCTCCAAAAATATTCCCAGTTTCGTGAGTAGGGGAATTAAGCAGTTCCAAACTGGGAAGCTTATAATCTCCGACAACCCTGGGTTCAACCTTTACTGCTTTTACAGGCGCTGGTTTGGGCTTAGGGCTAGGCGGCTTCGGCATTATATTTATTCTGGGCCTTTCTTCCCCTTCACCCTTCACCCTTAAACCTTCACCGCTCTCCTGTGTTTTCTTATCAATCTTCACTGCAGGCCTTAACCTGGGTCCGCTGACCAATTTTTCTGTTCTGGAATAACCAGCAGCTGTTTTTGGTTTTCTAGCCTTGCCTATCTTATCCGCTACAACCCATAACTTCATAAATAAAAGAGAGATTACAGGCAATATTAAAAACTCCGTGGCTACCAAGAGCGCCAATACGCTCAGGCTTATGGTCACTATATATCCGCCTACCGCGCCCAGATAATCCAAAAGAAATCTGTCAGTCAATAAAAACCCCAAAAGCCCGCCTCTCTGGACCATTAAAACTGAGTCAGGCCTTGCTGTTAAACTGAAAAATGCGGAACTTGCGGAGAACAAAAATAAAATGCCCAGAATCCTGTAAGCCTTTCTTCCTGTCAGCCTCTCGGCTAAAATACCTATGCCCCACACGACAAAAAGAAACGGTATAAAAAATCCCGCGTATCCTATCAATTTGAATACAGCCCAGGCAGTATACGCCCCGATTATTCCTATATAATTGCGGATATGAATATTAGATGTGGATATTTCGAATCCGATGTCGTAAGGAGAGTAGGAAATCATCCCGGCCAATAGCAATAGCGCCAGAACAAATAACCCTATAGAAACTATGAGATCTTTTTTATCCTTTGTCATTCTATGGCTTTAAAAATAAAACTACAACGATTCCCAATAAAATGCAATATGCCCCAAACCAATGAAATCTGTTCCTATAAAGCGTCTTTAACAATAATTTTAATGACAAAACCCCGACAATGCAAGATATAAAAAATCCTATGAAATAATTTATGTTTATCCCTGTAAAACTAAACCCGGCCTCTTTTATTTTAAATAAAAACGCGCCGAGTATCGCCGGGATAGATAATAAAAAAGAAAATTTTGCAGCAGACTGACCGTCCAGCCCGAGAAATAACCCGGTAGATATCGTGGCCCCGCTCCTGGATATGCCGGGTAAAGCTGCTATCCCCTGCGCCAGGCCTATCAATCCGGCTTTAAAAAACGACATGCCTTCTGTGCCAAGCCTTATAAAATTAGCCACTATCAGCCAGACACCTGTAACTACAAGCATAAAGCCCACTGTCCTGACATTGCTAAACGCAGCCTCTATATTTTTTACAAAGAACAAAACAAAAATAAAAGTCACAGCGCTTCCCAATAAAATTAAAATTCCTATTCTTTTTTTAGTGGTTACGCTTTCTATTATCTCCCCGCCGAATACTATAAATATAGCCGCCAGGGTCCCTAGGTGCAAAAATAAATCGAAAACTAGTTCAGGTTCGCTGGTACCCATCAACTTGTGCAGAATAATCAGATGGCCTGAGCTTGAAATCGGTAAAAACTCAGCCATCCCCTGCACCACCCCTGAAATTATTGCTTCAAGCAAACCCATGATATTGATGGAGGTTACTTTAAGATAAGTATGGAAGCCCGATTCCCTATGGAAGTCGGGCTTCCATAGGCTTATTCTTTTGCTTGCTTAATACTAAGATTCAGCCTACCCATCTCATCTACTTTAATGAGCTTGACCCTGACCTTATCCCCTATCTTAACAGCGTCTTCCACATTTTTAATAAACTTATCCGAGAGTTCGGAAACATGCACCAGGCCTTCTTTGCCGGGCAATATCTCGCAGAATGCGCCAAAGTTCATAATCTTTTTTACAGTAGCTTCGTAAATCGTGCCTACTTCAGGCTCGCTTGTAATGCCCTTTATTATATCAATAGCTCTTTTGGATGCTTCCTCATTATCAGAAGCAACAGAAACTTTGCCTTCGTCATCCACTTCTATGGTAGCCCCTGTATCTTGGATTATCTTTTTTATAATCTTGCCTCCTGGCCCTATTAAAGCGCCTATTTTTTCCTTATCTATCATGATCGTGGTTATCCTGGGCGCGTATCCGGAAAGCTCCTGCCTGGGCGCATTTATTGTTTGAAGGATTTTGTTTAGAATAAATTCCCTTGCCGGGCTTGCCTCTTTTACTATTTTCCTGATAAGGTCCATGCTTATGCCGTCTATCTTAAGGTCCATCTGTAAAGCTGTAACCCCTGAATCAGTGCCTGTCACTTTAAAATCCATATCTCCGTAATGGTCTTCCAGCCCGGCAATGTCAGTTAAAATAGCCGCGCTGTCTCCTTCTTTTACCAGGCCCATGGCTATTCCTGAAACAGGTTTCTTGATAGGTACACCCGCGTCCATCAATGAAAGTGTTCCTGCGCAAACGCTTGCCATACTGCTTGAGCCGTTTGACTCAAGTATTTCTGACACAACTCTCACAGTATAAGGAAATTCTGCATTTGAAGGCATTACTACCTTAAGAGCCCTTTCAGCTAAAGCGCCATGGCCTATCTCGCGCCTGCCCGGGCCTCTCATGGGCCTTGTCTCTCCCACGCTGAAAGGCGGGAAATTATAATGGAGCATGAAATTTTTTGTTTTCTCGCCTTCCAATGCCTCAAACCTCTGCTCGTCCTGGCTTGTTCCAAGAGTAGTAATGCACAAACTCTGGGTCTGGCCTCTTGTAAAAAGCCCTGAACCATGAGTCCTTGGCAAAAGCCCTACCTCACAGGTTATAGGTCTTATCTCTTCATATTTTCTTGCGTCTATGCGTATCTTTTTATCCAGGATGTATTTTCTGACCTCGGTCTTTTCCACCTCGGACAATGCGCTTTTTATATCTGTCTCGCTGAGATTTTCGTCTTCCTCGATTAATTTTTCCACAATCTGTTTCGCGAGAATATTGAAGGCATCCTCTCTCTGTTCTTTTGCAGGCAATGAATTTATCTTTTTAAGCTCATCTATCGCCAGTTTCCTTACTTTTGCATAAAGCTCTTCAGACACGAGTTTTAACTCCGGCTTGATCTTCTCTTTGCCGCATTTTTTCTGAAGCTCTTCCTGCAGTTCTATACTTACCCTTATAAATTCCTGGCTTAATTCTATTGCCTCAAGCATTTTCTCTTCTGAAATCTGATTTGCGCCTGCCTCAAGCATTATAATCCTGTCCTTAAGGCCCACTGAAACCAGATTCAAAGAACTCTCTTCTAGCTCTTTAAAAGTAGGATTGATTACAAATTCCCCTTTAACCAGGCCGATCTTTACCGCTCCCATGGGACCCATAAAAGGTATGTCAGATATAACAAGCGCGCATGAAGCGCCGATCATCGCAGGTATGTCAGAATCATTCTGGCCGTCGCTCGAAAGAACTGTGGCAACAACCTGGACATCATTAATAAACCCCTTTGGAAAAAGCGGGCGTATGGGCCTGTCTATAAGCCTTGACGTAAGAATTTCTTTTTCAGTAGGCCTGCCTTCTCTTTTAAAATACCCTCCCGGGATCCTGCCGGCAGCGTATGTCTTTTCCTGGTATTCTACTGTAAGCGGGAAGAAATCAATACCTTCCCTGAGCTCATTTGAACAAACAGCAGTAACCAGGACCATGGTACCTCCATACCACACGCACACAGCCCCGTTGGCCTGTTTTGCCATTTTGCCTGTTTCTATTATAAGATTTTCTTTGCCGATCTTTTTCTCAACTCTCATATCAACACACTTCCTCTCTTTTGTATCTCTTTGTCATTGCGAGGACGCCAAAGGCGGCCGAAGCAATCTCGTGATAAATCCTTCGGCCGCTCCGCGGCCTCAGAATTAATTCGCACTTATCATTTACGAATTTCTTCAAAATTCATAAATGATGTGCTTATTAAAAAAGGCGGACTTAAAGACCTTGGTTCTTAAAATCCAAAACCACAAAAAACAGGTCGCTAAATCCGCCTTCCATTATTTTTTCAAACTCAGCTTATCAGCGAGTTCGCGGTATTTTTCCGGGTTTTCTTTTTTAAGGTAATCCAGAAGCCTCTTTCTCTTGCCTACCATACGCAAAAGCCCGACCCTGGAATTAAAGTCTTTTTTATGGGACTTGAAATGATCCGTGAGGCCGTTGATCCTCTCTGTAAGTATAGCTATCTGCACATTACAGGACCCTGTGTCTTTTTCGTGCTCAGCAAATTTCTTTATTACCTCTTTTTTCTTATCTTTCACTAATGTCACTTTACCCTCCGAATTCAGATTATACTATGCCTTTTTATCCTGGTCAAGAAAAAATTTCCAAGCAAGTAACAATATATCTTAATCTCGTATAATAATATAAACGGAAGATTTAATAAAACACCTTTCAGCGAATCGTTTTTTATCATGCACCTATATCTGTTTAAGATATATCTTTTCTTTAAACCCCGGGCTATGTAAGGAAATATCGGCCCTTGAGCGCCGTTAGCGCTGACCGCTGTGCCTCCTCTTACATGATAAGCTATTGCCTTTGGATTGTAATATGCCTTCCAGCCTTTTTTATTCGCCCTCCAGCATAAATCCAGATCTTCATAATACATCCCGAACCTTTCATCAAAATAACCGTTTTTATCTTTAATATCCATCAACATGCTTTTTCTTAAAAATGCACATGCCCCGCTTGTGCCAAAAATATATTCGGGCTTATTATATTGCCCATTGTCATTTTTTCCATATCCTCTTTCAACAGCTTTTCTATTCCTGCCTAAAAATAATCCGGTAGAATCCAGTATTTTTTTATCCGATCTTAAGATCTTTCCGCTGACCATTCCTATTTCCGCGCCCGACTCTATGCTGGACAGCACCTCTTTCAAATAAGACTTATCCAGGACAACATCGCTGTTTAAACATAATATAAAATTTCCTTTGGCTGTATCTATTCCCTGATTTTGCGCTTTGCAAAAAAGTAAATTGCCTGCATTTCGCATCAATTTAACCTCAGGATAACAGATGGCTAACATTTCGATACTACCGTCGGATGAGGCGTTGTCCGCAACGATAACCTCAACATCCTTAAAATCCTGGCCTCTTATAGAATCAAGACACTGCCTCAGCAAATCTTTTCTGTTGTAATTTACAATAATTACTGATATCATAGTTTTAATTATATCATGGAACTTGAAAAATCTAAACCCTTATCCTTATTCATATTCACACCTTTAGCATTTCTTGTTTTCATAAGGCCTTTTATTTCAGGCCTTGCTTATCCGGCATTTGAACTCTGGTATGAAATTTCCATAATCTTCCTTGTGATAATGATCTTCTCGGCTCACGGAGTTTATCCCGAGCGGAGCCGAGGGGTCCGCTTGAAGAATATTGTTCGAGTGATCCGCCCAGGCGGAGAGTCGAGAACCAATCCGTATATCCTGCCAATCTCGTTACTTTTACTGTCATATGCGATCTCAACCATAACCTCTGTCAACATTCCTAACTCCCTTAAAGAATCTCTGAAATTCCTGAGTTACATCTCTGTATTTTTCGCGGTTTCCCAAACAGACAGCGATCAGAAAAAAATCCTCATAAAAGCCATTATCGCGGCAGCTCTTATAATAAGCGTATATTCCATATACCAGTATATTTGGGGATACCAGTACACCATAGATTATCTCAAGAAAACAAACACCGCTTTCCTGTTAGAATCTTCTTACGCCAGGGATATACTCTTGTCAAAACGCGCCATAGGCACCTTCCCTTCTCCGAATATATTAGCTGGATACCTGGCAATGGCCTTCTTCCTTTCGCTATATATATTTTTTTCTGGCCGGAATGCGTTAAAGATATTTCCGGCCGTGATTATCCTCATCGCCCTGATATTCACAAAATCTCTCGGAGCATGGTTAATACTCATTGCCGCAGTTGTAGTTTTATTTTTCATTTCTTATGATGATTTTAAAAACAAAAAACTGCTCTTTGCTGTTTATTTTATCCTTATCGCCTTTACCATAGCTTTTATAATAGTGAACCGGTGGGAACGATTGACAAATCTGGAAAACCCCCATAATTCCATAACCCAGCGCCTTAATTACTGGCGCACCAGCATAGCTGTTATAAAAGACCATCCATTTTTAGGGGTTGGACCTGGAAATTTTCAGGAGGTATTTCTAAAATACAAGGTGGGATTAAGCACCGACACCAGGTATGCGCATAATATATTGATGCATATGTGGGCTGAAAATGGCGCGCTAGGTTTTGCAGGCATGCTGCTTTTAATTGCCGCATTCATCTACAAATCTATCATAAAATCCAAATATCTTTTTCTTGCAGGCCTAGCGTTTATACTTCACAATCTTATTGATATAACTTATTTCATACCAGAAACAGGCTTATTCTGGTGGGTGATTTTAGGGTTACTTCTGATCAAAAAGGAAGCTCAGGCTGAATAACTATATCTCTCTTTTCCTGTTAAAACTGGATTAACAAATACTATTTTTGATAAATTTGTTCGCCTTTATTGTTCAATCATATACGCTATTCTTGTTAATGCTATCTTTAATTAGCATCTGATTATAAATTCCAATCAACCTATCGTTCAGCTTATCAATATCGTGATGTTTTTCTACAAATACCCGTCCTGCTCTACCAATTTCCGGCCAGACCTCAGGGTATTCGATTAGATAATTCAATCTTTCTGCCAGTGCATCAACATCGTACTCAGGGACCAAGAATCCAGAAATGCCGTCTTCTATTAATTCCGGGATCCCGCTATGCCGCGTGCTTACAACCGGCAAGCCCATAGCCATTGCCTCAATCAACGTCACAGGGATGCCTTCCTGATCGCTGTCTTTGCCGGTAATGCTGGGAGCTAAGAGGATGTCTGTATCTTTGAGAATACCAATGACTTCCTGCTGCTCTTTCCAACCTAAAAATTTAACCAGCGGCGCTATGCCAAAATCCTCAACAAGCCTGCGTAATTCTAGCCTTAAAGGCCCATCGCCTACAATATTGTATTCAACTTTCTTGTTTGATTTTACTAGTTTCGCAACAGCGCGTATTCCGTACTCTATTCCTTTTTTTTCGACAAGGCGGGCTATGCTTGTGATTCGAACTACGCCGTTCGAATTCGACCTATCGGGTCTGAAAAAAAATCTCTTACTATCAACACCCATACGATGCAAAACAATCTTTTTATCATCACAGCCTAAGTCTATCAACCGGCGTTTCATATGTTCACTGACAGGAAGGAACAATTCGCCTTTATCAAAAAGCCTGTCGTAAACATGCCTGCCAAATTTTTCGATATACGTAGATAAATCGTATCCATGGAATGTTGTAATTAATTTTCCATTAAGGACACCTCTTTCCCGCAACTCCATGCCTGTCAAAGCGTTAGGGCCAAAATGGCAATGTATAACATCGTAACGCCTGTGAGTTAGAAACGCTGCAGCATAATAAAAAAACCTCAATGATTTAATTTTCCACAGTGCATTCCAATAGCGAATGCGTTTATATAACTGGTATGTTTCTACGTCTGAATGTATTTTAGGCTGGGCTTCCGGCGTTCTAGCGTAAATATCAATCTCATGTCCGCGGTCCATCAATCCTGTAATTTGATTCAAGATAAAAGTTTGTGATAATGAAGGGAATGTATTAACAATAAAGGCGATTCGCATATGATCGTTGGCGCCTATGGCCGGATATACCCCTTTTTTCTTAAATACTCAAAGATGTGCCTTGCGGATTCTTCTTTTGTGTCTTTCTCGGTATCAATTACCAATTCCGGTTTTTCGGGACTCTCATACGGCGCTGAAATTCCCGTAAATTCCCTTATTTCTCCCTGGCGAGCCTTCTTGTAAAGCCCCTTTACGTCTCTTGATTCGCAAATGGAGATATCCGCCTTTACAAAAACTTCTATAAAATCGCCTTCACTAAATAATGCCCTTGCGTCTTCTCTGTCTTTTTTATAAGGGGAAATAAAAGCGGCTATAACTAAGAACCCTGCTTCTGTAAATAATTTTGCCACTTCTGCAACGCGCCTTATGTTTTCCTTTCTGTCTCCCGGCGAAAAACCTAAATCCTTATTAAGGCCATGCCGCACATTATCACCGTCAAGAATAAAAACATTGCATCCTTTTTTAAATAACAAATCCTGAAGTCCTGCTGCGATAGTTGTCTTGCCTGAACAAGAAAGCCCTGTAAGCCAGATAACAGCGATTCGGTGCCTGTTTCTTTTTTCCCTATCTTTTTTTGACACATTATAATTATTCCGCATTATGTTTCTGGCGATTATATTCATCTTTAATTGTCAGAATTTTTGATAAGCATCGTAAAGTATCTCGGCAACAGGCCTGCGCATAATTCTTTCGTCAAGCGGTTCCCTGTTTTCAAGCTTTTTTCTTAACTCCTTACCTGAAATCGATATTTGTCTATACCCTTTTCTCTTAAATTCTTCTATGAACGCAACCCTTCCCAGTTCCTCGAAATATGCCGCAAAACCAATCTTAAGCGGTTTTATTAAAAGCTGGCCTTTTAAACTCTCAAATTTATCCTGGGCATCAAAATCTCCCCATAGAGAAAAACCACTATCAAATGCGGCATCTGCGTGTCTTCTGCCGATTACAATATCCGTAAAACCGTAATTCTGTCTATATATAGCATGCATAATTGCCTCTTTTGGGCCTGCATAAAACATTTTCATATCTATGCCTAACAATAAGATATGATCCGTTAAATCGCATCCTTTCATATTCCAGAATTCAGCATCTTTATCTCCGCATCCCAAAAGTTTACTCGCGAGCAAAGCCTCATAGGTCCTCATCCTGATATCTGCCGGGACATCGTCTGATTTAGTTTCTCCAACTAATGGATTTATTACAACTCCTGTAAAAAATCCTTCCCTGGTAAGTTTTTCTGCCGCGCATACAACCGCGTATTCATGTGCGCGATGAAGAGGATTTCTTGTTTGAAAAGCCGCTATCCTATCCCATTTCCGCTGACTGAATAAGTCCCGAGTTTCTATCGGTGAAAGTATATATTTTCCGTATAGCGGATGCGGCGATTGAGGAAAAGACATTATTTTCCCGCCCAAAAGATAATCGCGGGGATCGCTATTTACTATACGAGGGCCGGGATGATCATCTCTGCTGGTTCCGTAAACTACCTGATTGTATCTGGCTTTATCAAAATAGTAAATATCTGAAATCTCTAATGCGCCGATTATAGAGCCGGTTTCATTTTTTACAGCTACGACTTTTCCTATCCCAAATTTTTTAGCGTCTTTTTTTGCCGCAGGAAAAGCAATGGGAATAGTCCATGCGAACTTTTTACCATTTTTTTCTATAATCTCCTCATCTAAGGCCTTGTAGAACTCTTTACTATCCATTGGGCCTTCTAAGGGAGACAAAGCTCCGTCCGCAATTCTATAAAATATTGAAAGATCGCCGTTGCTGATAGTGTATGAGTTGTAGTTCTCTGCCTTTATAAAAAATGATTTTCGCTCTGTTTCGGGTATAATTCTGTCAATAAGGCCGCATCCGCCATGTGGAGGTAAAATTGAGTTTTTCATTAGATTGTCTAACTACTTCTAATGCTGTTGCCGGAAGCAGAATAGAATGGTTAGCTTTCCAAACAGTATAGCGCAGCATACGAACTGTTGCAAGATTTTGTTTTCGGCGAAAGAACCGTAAAGTGATGCTTGCAAAACTTTCGGCTAAAACAAACTGGCATTTTAAAAATGCCCTTACCCGGCGTTTAAGCCTCTACCCTGAGCATATGCGCAAAACCGTTACCTAACCGTTGAATGCGGGATAATTATTGCGTTAATTTTCAGGATTTTTATTTAGGCAGCGTTTTCGACACAGGCGCTCTAATAACAGACTTAACCAAATAATTATATATTACTTCGGAAAATATTTTATGGGCGCTCTTGTTGGGTTTTTTATCTATCTTATAAATCCAAAATTTTTCAAGATTTCCTCTATCTTTAAAAGCCTCGGTAGTATCAATAAAACCAAATCCGTGCTTTAAAGACAGTGATTCAATTTTTTTATCGTAATATTGGTCCCTGCAGTAAATTTTCGCTATTAGCATAATAACAGGGACCTTATTCTTCTGACTGATTTCTTCGATTTCTGAAAAAGCTTTATCTAATATGACGATACGGCTATTATTGATCTTCCTATTTATCCTTGGCTCTTCTTCCTTAAACCGATAAGTAATTTTATTTGCCTCAAGTAGTTTAACAAAAAAACTTTCAAAGAATGGGTATGATCTGGGTAAGGGTTTATAAACTTGGCCAATCTTTTCACTGCCAGCAGAAGGATCAATACTACCTGCTTCTACCATACAAAATAAAATCAAATCCGGATTATATTCAAGGGCACAGTATTTTAAAGTGGAAAGGTTTTGGTTTAAGGTATAAGACGGAACGGCAAAATTAATAACTTCATACGATAAACTTGATGACTCCGCATTCAGACGCCTTTCTAATACCAAACAAAATGTATCCTCGTTATCTACTCCGGACCCCAATGTTATCGAACTACCAATTACCGCTATCCTAAATGTATTTTTTGGCTTTACAATACTGCATTCTTTACCCCTTATCCCGTGAGAATTAGTTTTAAATCTTGCCAACTTAAAATATGTATCTAAATTTGGTTTTAATTCATAGATAAGTTCCGGATTTGATGATGACCGCAATAAACCCGAAACGCCGAAGTTATGAACACTGTCCATTTTGAAATAATTAAAGCAGTTAAAACCGAATAAATAGAACCTGCTTACGAATTCCAAAAAAAATAAGAACATAGATAGAAAGAAAAAAACTCTCGGTATTTTTTTAAACATATCTCTTATAAAAAAGTTGTTAGAATAACTGATACACAAACTCTTTTGGGGAATAACCCAAAAGATGCAATAATAAGATAACTAAACAGGTCAAAATAAATAAAACAGCTGTTAGAATAAAGTCTTTTTTAATTTTCCACATTTTTCCCCCAAAGATCCAGAGTTTTCTTATCAACAAGTAATTGTGGCTAAACTTTTACGGTTAATCTTTCCATTCCTTGTTTTTTGTATCTCATTAACAAAACATATCTTCTTAGGGAATTCACAGATTCTCATATTTTCCATACAATATTTCCTCACCTTTCTATCAGCTCCTTCTTCATCAGTTTTGTTTTTTAAAGAAATGAAATACTTCAACCCTTTTCTTTCTTTTGCAACCGCAGCTTCTCTTATTAATCTGTATTTTCTAAGTTTACTTTCTATGTCTAGAATTGATATCCATCTTCCGTTTAGCTTAAAGACTAAATTATCCCTTCCCTTAAAAAAAACAAATCCTTTCTTATCAATATATCCGATATCTTCGGATTTAAACCACCCATCAATCATTTTCTCTTTTGTTAGCTTTCCGTCATTGTAATAACCAGCAGATAAGGATGGGCCTTTGCAGAAAATTCGCCCATTATCATCACATCTTACTTGAAAACCTTCAACAACTTTACCGGGGCTATCTATCCCCTGTTTACTGGGAATGTTCGATATAAAAGGATGGCACATCTCTGATGAACCAAAGCATTCCAATATCCTTTTTTTATAAACCGAGTCCCATTGCTTATAAATATCGGGGTATAATTTCTCCCCGGAAGCTATGAATAATCTAACAGAATCAAAGCGGCCCTTTAGCGTGTCGCTGTGAGATAATAATGCCTCGTACATAGTAGGAACGGCAAAAAATAAAGTGGGCTTCTGTTCTAATATTTTCTGGATAGAAAAAGGATTGGGAATATTTTGGGATAAAATTACGCTAGCACCAAAGTGGAAAGGAAACAGGAGGCTATTGCCTAAACCAAAACTTGAAAATAGCCGGGAACAAGAATAAACGATATCTTTCTTTTTAATCTTCAAAATGGCCCTGGGAAAATTGTCCACGAACAAGTCTTTATAGGTATGAATAACCCCCTTAGGCTTGCCTGTTGTGCCCGATGTATACAAAAGTATTGCCGGATTATTCTTATCAACTCCTCCTGAGATATATTCTGCTATCTGAGCCTTAAGAAGTAAAAGGAAAAACTTCAAAGAGCCCTCTTCGGCTATTTTTAAAACTCTCTTATCCTGCAATTTATTATAAACACTTTCTACGGCTAATATATGTTGGGGGCAAGAATTAGATAAGGTTAAATTCCATTCCTCGCTACTTAAGAGAGGATCAACGGGAGCAGCGATTATTCCAAGTTTTATGCAAGATAAAAAAGCCACAATAAATTCAACGGAATCAAACAATGCTAATAGAACTACCTGGCCTTCTTTAATGCCATTTTTTCTTAAAAAAGAGCAAAATTTTAAAACCATTGCATATAAATCATCGTAGGTATACTTATCATTATCGGCATAAATTGCAATCTTTTTATATTTTAAATTTTTGTTAATAAGCTTATAAAAGAGCGTATCCTCTAACTTATTTCGCAGAAGCGAGGCGCGGGAAACTTCAAGGCCGGCTTTTTTTACGATTTTAAATAAACTATTTTTGGGCTTATAACGCTCTCTTTTATATATGATATATTCATTCTCGTATTTTTTAGGCGTGCCATCATGAAGAGTAACGGTGTTTGCTCCTGCCATAAGCCCTAAATACTGAGCATCTTTTTTGATTGTCTCCAGGGAACTGGTTGTCGGGATAAGCGCGCTAGGGCATATAATTCTTAAAATCGCCATAACATTAAGCGTCAGATTGATATCCCCGGGGGTAAAATCTGCATAGTTAGACATTGGATTTGGGATAAAAATTGAGGTGCTCACCATGGGTAAATCTAAATTCTTCAACAATAACAAATCATTAGCCAGGCTTTCTATGCTTTGACCGGGTAAACCGGTGATATTGCCTGAACTAACTTGGAATCCTAATCTCTTCAATATTTTTATATGGCTTAATCTATCAGGCAGATTATCGGAGGGTTTTATCTTCTTATAGAGCCTACGATCCGATGTTTCAAACTTAAGTAAATATCTTTCAATCCCAATCTCTCTTAATTTTTTATATTTATGTTCGGATAGGCTACCGAAACTGCAAATCAGTGTTAAGTCTAAATATTTGTCCTTTACCTGCTTTAATAACTTATATAAAATATC
>JAHJGB010000082.1 GCA_018824725.1 Candidatus Omnitrophota bacterium | reverse complement strand
TATTTCGCGTTACCACTATCCCAAAAAAGTCATTTTTCAAATGGATCAGCATTCTGAACAGGAATATATTAAGACTGCTAAAGATATTAACGCGATGAAAGAGATTAAGCTCGTTAATATTCAGCATGAATTTGGTATTTTCGCGGGCGAATATGGTTCATATATCATTTCTTTCTTAGAGGCGTTGAGTAAACCTTCGGTTGTGACTTTTCATACTATTTTGCCTTCGCCTGAAGCTAAGCTTAAAGCGGTAGTTCGTTCTATAGCTGAAAAAGCAAGCGGATTAGTGGTGATGACTAATCTCTCAAAAGAGATACTTATTCGTGAATATGAAATAGCAGAGGAAAAAATTTCAATGATTCCGCATGGTATCCATTCTATGCCCTATACCTCCAGCGCAAAACCTAAGTCTGTTTTAGGTCTTCCAAAGAAGGTAATTTTTTTGACGTTCGGATTACTAAGTAGAGGCAAGGGAATTGAATATGTAATAGATGCTTTGCCTAAAGTTGTTAAGGATTATCCGGATATTCTGTATATAGTTCTGGGGGTTACTCATCCAAATGTCATAAAAGAAGAAGGGGAAAACTATCGTAAATTTTTAATCCAAAAGGTTCACGATCTTGGGCTTTCTTCCCAGGTGAATTTTTATAATGAGTATGTTTCCGCGGAAAAGTTACTTCATTTTTTACGGGCCGCGGATGGCTACATTTCAACTTCTCTGGATCCCAATCAGGCCGTTTCAGGGACACTCTCTTACGCGTTAGGTTCGGGAAGGCCGGTAATTTCCACTTCTTTCGCGCAAGCAAGGGAGTTCGTTACCTCGGAGGCAGGGATATTGGTTAATTTCAGGGACGCCGGTTCTTATGCCGAAGCCATGATCAGGCTTTTAAAAGACCCCTCCTTAAGAGAGCAGCTTGGAAAGAACGCTTATTTTAGGACCCGTAATATGACATGGGAAAATGTTGCCATTGAGTATTCAAAATTATTCTCAAAGTATTCCAGTGATATTGCCAAAGTAAGCGAACGCAAAAAAATTCCCCGCATTAACCTTAATTACCTTTTTAATCTGACAGATGACTTTGGGGTCATACAGTTCGCCAGGTTGTCTTTACCGGATATTTCGTCTGGTTATACTCTTGATGATAATGCGCGCGCGCTGGTAGTTGCCTGTTTATGTTATGGTGAATTGGGAGGGGCGTTAAAGGCGGTAAATATTGATAAGCAGAAAAGCGAATTACTCAAACGCATAGATGTATATTTATGTTTCATTGAGTTTGTTTTAGGTGAGGATCACGTATTTTGTAATTATGTAAGACCAGACAGGTCAATAGATGTCGAGCTTAATAAAAAGGATAATCTTGATGATGCTAACGGCAGGGCTTTGTGGGCATTGGCGGTTGTTACTGCCGCTGATTATCTGCCCAAGAGAGTAAGAAATAAAGCTTTTTCCTTATTTAAAAGAAGGATGGAAGTATACGAGATGAGTGAATCACCGCGGGCAACCGCTTTTTGCGCGAAGGGGATTTGTATGCTTTTGAAAAAAAATCAGGAGATTGAAGGTAAAAACTTAAAGGAATTGTTAGTTGCTCACTGCGACAGGTTAGTATCGCTTTATCGGGGTGTATCTTCTGAAGAATGGCAGTGGTTTGAGAATTACCTTACTTACTCGAATGCTGTTTTGCCGGAGGCTCTTATTTTGGGGCATGAACATACCGGTAATAGTGAATACTTAGATATAGGCATTAAGACATTGAATTTCCTGATAGGTAAGACTTTTGTTAATGGGATATATATGCCAATAGGTCAGGATGGTTGGCATCATAAGGTTGGAAAGCGCCACTATTTCGATCAACAACCGGAGGATGTGTCGGCGATGGTTTTCGCTCTTGCTACGGCGCATTTGATAACCGGAAAGGATTCTTATAAAAAACTTATGTACGAAGCGTTTAACTGGTTTTTAGGCGATAATAGTCTGAAACAAGTTGTTTATGACAGGATCTCGGGGGGCTGTTATGACGGATTGGGAGAGAGAAATATTAATCTCAATCAAGGGGCTGAGTCTATTACGTCGTATCTTTTGGCAAGGTTTGCTATAGAAGGAAAAGGCAAAAGGGGCCAGTCTCCTGGTGCCTCTTAGAACAAGGTAGGTTAGCTTGTGTTAAAACATAGATCCCACTACGCAAGTGGGCCTCTGGTTGTGTTGTTAAGTTTTGATAGATTTGTTAAATAGGGGAT
>JAHJGB010000081.1 GCA_018824725.1 Candidatus Omnitrophota bacterium | reverse complement strand
TGGCTTATCCGAAGAACCTATGGCTACGCCTTCTATCTTCTTGACAATGTCATAACCTCCTGCCACTTCGCCAAATATAGTATGTTTCTTGTCAAGCCACGGCGTTGCCTTGGTTGTTATGAAAAATTGGCTCGTGTTTGTATCCGGCCCTGAATTAGCCATGGCCAATATGCCGGGTTTATCAAATGATGCCTTGTCGCTCACCTCATCCTGGAAAGGTTTGCCCCACATTGACTCGCCGCCAGCCCCCGTTCCTCCGGGATCTCCGGCCTGTATCATGAAATCCTTTATTACCCGATGAAATATTATACCATTATAATACCCTTTTTCAACTAATCCAATAAAATTCTCGCATGCCTTAGGGGCTATGTCAGGATAAAGCCTCAGTTTTATATCGCCCTGGTTCGTCTGAAGCACGACTGACTTCCTGGACATCTCTTCTATTTTCTTTTTACGCATTTCCTCGGCAACGTAATCCCTGTAATTTGCGCGCTTAAAAAGATCGTTAAAATAATCCTGAACCATCTTATATCTCCTTGACTGCGTCATGCTGTTCTTGTAATACTCCTTTTTTTTATCGTCGTATTCCTTCAGGTCCGCTTCTTTTTTATATAATAGGCGAAATGCCGCAACGCCGTAATAAAAATTCCCCGCAACAAATTCTCCTATATTACGGCTATGGATATTGTAAGCGTCGTCTTTTGGTATCTGCCACAAGTCTATCAATGCCTCTAAAGACATCACGTTTATCCATGAAGAACCCTTCTGGCCCAAAGGCCTTTTCTCGTCGTAAGTATCCTTCCAGAGCCTCGGATTCTTTTTTACCTCTTCTACAAATTTATCCGCCTCTTCCTTTGTCTCAAATTTGATGTATTCGCTTTCAAAGGAATTATACTGGTTTAGGAATTTTTGCCTCATCTCCTCTTCTGTGACCGTCACTTCAGGGGTTGTTTTTAATTTCATGTATTTATTTATTATCAATAGTTCCCTTATACGGCGCTCAAATATATCCGGCTTCTCATTAAACTGGGCTAATATCCATAAAGAATACTCGTTGCCGCCGTATTCTATATTTTTCTCTGACATCAGGCGCTTGAGCTCCGCCTTTAATTCATCGTCGTCTATGTCTATGCGCAGCTGCCTCGCGTCTTGTATGAATATCAGATTCTGCCACGCCTCGCTCCTTGTCTCTTCTTCGGTCCTTTCGCCTTTTCCCGTGCGGGTGAATATGGCCGCGGTCTTGTAATAATACTCGAATTCGCTCTGGCTGACCGGCCTGCCGAAAACCTCTCCTATGTCCTTGGACGCTATAGCAAACGCAGGACCGGCTATGAACTCAAAAGACATCAAGAAACAAAATAAAAATAGGGGGTATATTTTATTTTTCATGCCTGGGCTCATTTGATTATCTTCACGACGATTGTATTAGAGGCAAGTTTGTCCTTGAAAACGTCTAACCCTATTTCAGAACCATACGTATTCTGATACGTGGCTGTAATTTTATATTCGCCAAGCTCATTAAATTCAAAAGTACCGTTTATATTCCTGGGATACTCTGAAACAGCTTCTTCGCCGGGATTTAACAGCGCGAAGTAGTCTGACTTTGGAAACCCTGTCTTGTAAGAGAATTTATAAGGCAGTTTTTGACCTGAAGGGGATGTTACCGACAAAAAAACTTCTCTATCGTTAATCAGGCTTTCCTCCGGTCCTAAAAAAAATCTCTTATTTACATATATAGGCGCATTGCCTGTATTCTTTAATTTAAAATTTATCTTTATGGGATCCTGGGCCTTAAAGTCTTCTGCCTTTTCGCAGGATATGGTAAATTCCATATCCTGGCCTAAACCAAAAACAGGCCCTTGGCATAAAATACCTACGCTTAGAATTAAACTAATAAAAAATATACGCATTAATTTGTACATTCGCCCGCCACGGAAACCAAAGGCGAGCTCAGTATTCCGCCCAAAGAATCCCGGACTTTAGCCCGGGTGGCTTCATTATTCGCTTGCGAAAGAAAAATTTAAAATAGCGCCCCGCTTATCCTCTTTTGTAAATCTGCCCTTCATCTTACCGTTCTCTACGCTGCCTCTCCAAAACGCAAAACCCCCTTTTCCGTCTGCCTGCATGGTTTCCCATATAAGCACGCCGCTTTCGTCTACCTTAACGTTGACTTCCGCGTCATTGAAACCAGCGTTTTTCATATTCTTTGATATCATCTTGCCTTCTATGAAACTTATCATGTCTGTCTCTGCCTTACCTTTTCCGCTTGACGGCTTTACGCTGACCGTCCAATTGGTATTATCAAGGCTTGGCTTTTCAATAGCAATAGGCCTGCTGGTATTATCCGCTGAGAAAGCTATCTGGTCGAAAACCATGCCGAGCGCCATTACTAATATAATTATTTTTTTCATGTTTCCCCTCCTCGTATAATGTTCACCTGACTTAGTTCATCGGTGTCTTGCCTTCGTACGTCTCCCATGTAAGTATATATTTTCTTGCCATATCCACATCCTGGTCATCGCCTTTTGCCAGCCGCAAAAAGTGCCTGAAATTTTCAATCGCCTTTTTGCGGTTAACCATATATTCCGAGTATATGCATCCTAAATTAAAACGCGAAGAAGAATCATCAGGGTTAAGCTCTATGGCCTTCTCAAATTCAGCAACCGCCCTATTGTACTCCTTATTCTTGGTATAAAAAACGCCTAAATTATAATGCATGCCTGCTGTTTCTTTGAGCAATTTCTTATTCTGGCGCGCAATCTCAGAAAACTTTTTAGGGGTGTTTTCTACTTCTCGCTGCAAGGCCTTGTTCTTCTTTGTTGCCTCAGCAATATTCTTCTTGTAATCCCTCAGCTCGTTTTCCAATGATTCTTTATCCTTATCCAGCTTGGCTTTCTGCGCCGC
>JAHJGB010000008.1 GCA_018824725.1 Candidatus Omnitrophota bacterium | reverse complement strand
CCGGAGGCAATAAGAAAAAGAATTCTAAGAGCCGGCCTGGAAGAACTCAAAGGGGATCTGAGAAGGCTTACATATCAGCACTGGAAGGAGATAGAGGAATTGATTGATTCCAGGCCTGTAAACTCAATAGTTGACCTGCCAGCAGGCATAAGCATTACAAAAGACAGGGCTAATATTATTTTAAAATTAATAAAAAGTTGATTTATTAAAATAATCTGTGGTATTATATATATCTAATCTTAGGAGATATATGAAAATCGAGAATAAAGGCGGAAATAAAATAAATAAAAATGTGCTGTTCTGGATAGGGTTGTTTTTGCTTCTCATCTACATCTTCAGGCTTGATTCCTTTTCTCAGGCTTCGCTTCCAAAAGAGCTGAGTTACGGAGAATTTTACAGGCTTCTCGAAGGCAATAAACAAACAGCGGCTATTAAGTCTGTTGTAAAAGTGGAAGATGAGCTTAAAGGCGTTCTTTCCAGCGGGACGCATTTTACAGTGCATATACCGCAGGAAGACCCTGAGCTTTTAAATTCGCTGCGCAACAATGTAGCTGATTTTGATGTAAAGCCTCCTAAGACTATGTGGGCGAATATTTTTTATTCTCTGGGGCCGATGCTTTTATTCATCGGATTTCTGTGGTTTTTTGTATACAGGGGTTCGCAGGGCGGAGGGAAGATACTTTCTTTCGGTAAAAGCCGCGCAAAACAAATAGCAGGCGATAAATTAAAAATAACATTCGATAATGTTGAGGGCGTTGACGAGGCAAAAGAAGAGTTGAAAGAGATTATAGAGTTTTTAAAAGACCCCAAGAGATTTCAGAAATTAGGCGGCAAGATTCCAAAAGGCGTTTTACTCATGGGGCCTCCCGGCACAGGAAAAACGCTTTTAGCAAAGGCAGTCAGCGGAGAGGCAGGCGTGCCGTTTTTCAGCATAAGCGGCTCAGATTTCGTAGAGATGTTTGTGGGCGTAGGCGCTTCCAGGGTAAGAGACCTTTTTGAGCAGGCCAAGCGTTCCGCAAAGATGAGCGGCAGAGGGTGCATTATTTTTATAGATGAAATAGACGCTGTCGGAAGACAGAGATTTGCCGGGATCGGAGGCGGACATGATGAGCGGGAGCAGACGCTGAATGCGCTTCTGGTGGAGATGGACGGTTTTGATACGCAGGAAGGCGTAATCTTAATAGCAGCTACCAACAGGCCGGATGTTTTGGACCCAGCTTTATTAAGGCCGGGAAGATTCGACAGGACAATAGTTATTTCCAGGCCTGATATTATAGGCAGAGAAGCGATATTGAAGGTTCACGCAAAAGGAATCAAGCTCAGTAAAGACGCTGACCTTAAGTACATTGCAAGGCAGACATCAGGTTTTTCAGGGGCAGATCTGGCTAATCTCGTGAATGAGGCCGCTCTTTTAGCTGCGCGAAGGAATAAAGAGACAGTAGAAATGAAAGAACTCGGGGAGTCTATCGAGAGGGTTATAGCAGGGCCTGAAAGGAAAACGCGCGTTATAAATACAGAGGAAAAAAGAATAGTTTCGTATCATGAATCAGGGCACGCTCTTTTAGCGCTTCTTATCCCTGGCGCAGACCCTTTGCATAAAGTTTCTATTATACCTAGGGGGATTGCGCTTGGCTATACCATGAGGCTGCCTTTGGAAGACAGATATATAGTCACTAAGAAAGAACTATTGGGAAGGATAGTGGGTATATTGGGAGGCAGGGCGAGTGAGGATCTTATATTCGCAGAGCTTTCAACAGGCGCTCAGGATGACCTCGAGAAAGCAACTGACATCGCAAGGGACATGGTGATGAGATGGGGCATGAGCGAAAAAATGGGGCATCTTACATTCGGGAGAAGAGAAGAACAGATATTTCTTGGACGAGATATTGCTGAAGAAAGAAATTACAGCGAGGCAACGGCTGTAGAAATAGATAAAGAGATACGCAAGATAGTAGAAGAATGTTACCAGAGGGCAAAGAATGAATTAAGCGATAATGTTGATAAACTAAAAGCCCTTGCCGAGGCATTGCTTGAAAAAGAAGTTTTAGATTTAGAAGAAGTCAGAAAGATAGCTTTTCCGGAGAAACCTGAGCTTAAAGCATGATAGATTTTAAATTCGGTTCCCGCACTTATATAATGGGAGTGCTGAATGTCACGCCTGATTCTTTCAGCGGAGACGGGATTTATCAGGATATAGACAGGGCAGTGGAAATAGCGGAAAGATTGATTCAGGACGGGGCCGACATAATTGATATAGGAGGAGAATCTACAAAGCCGGGTGCAGAGCCCGTTAAGACTGAAGAAGAGATAAAAAGGGTAATACCTGTTATAAAAAAGCTGTCAAAAAGAATAAGCATTCCTATTTCAATAGACACAACCAAGTCAGAGGTTGCGAAACAGGCTCTTAACAACGGCGCATCAATAGTAAATGATATAACAGGGCTTGAATCAGATCTCGGGATGATAGGTATAATAAGGGAATTCAATGCAAAGGTCGTAGTGATGCATATAAAAGGCACTCCACAAACAATGCAAAAGAGCCCGGATTATGGGAACCTGATCGAAGAAATTAAAGATAAGTTAAAAAATATTATTGAAAAAGCAGTAAAAGGCGGGATAAAAAAAGAAAATATAATAATAGATCCTGGAATTGGGTTTGGAAAAACATTGGGACATAACTTGGAGATTTTAAACAGGCTTTCTGAGTTTAAAGAATTGAAGCAGCCGATACTTGTAGGGCCTTCGAGAAAGTCTTTTATAGGAAAACTTACAGGTGCAGAGCCTTGTGACAGAATTTTCGGAACAGCGGCGTCAGTGGCCCTGGCTATCAAAAACGGCGCTGATATAGTAAGGGTTCATGATGTTAAAGAAATGAAACAGGTTGTTGCGGTCAGCGATGCGATTAGCCGCAGCGGAGATAAATAATGGATAATTATCTATCATTACTCAAGATGGTTATAGAGATAGGTTTGTTATGGTTCGTATATTATGGTATTTTGCTGTTTGCAAGAGGTACGAGAGGCGTATATGTTTTAAGAGGCATAATTTTAATAACCCTGATATTTATTATAACCAAACAGCTGGGGTTTAACAGGATAAATTGGATATTTACAAAAATATTCGCCTTGTCGATATTGGCATTTCTTATAATATTTCAGCAAGAGATTAGGCGCGGGCTTGCGAACATAGGCCAGCGCAGATGGTCCAGATTTTTTCTAAAAGAGGCGGAGATAATAAGCGAAATAACCACAGCGTGTTTCCTGCTTTCCAAAAAAAAGACAGGGGCGCTTATCGCGATAGAAAGAGAGACAAGGCTTGAAAACTATATAGAAAGCGGCATAGAAATAGACGCAAAGGTGAATTCAGAGCTCTTGATAACAATATTCACGCCAAATACACCGCTGCATGACGGCGGTATAGTTATTACTGGGGAAAGGGTGGCTGCTTCCGGATGCCTGTTTCCTCTTACCCAGAACCCAAAGGTTTCAACAACCCTTGGCACAAGGCACAGGGCAGCTCTTGGTTTAAGCGAGGAGACTGACGCAATAGTAGTTGTTGTGTCTGAAGAGACAGGAGGGGTTTCTGTAGCCATAGGCGGCAGGCTTACGCATGATTTAGATAGAGAATCCCTTGAGAGGGTTTTGAGCAATCTGTACAGGCCGGATAAGAAAAACAGGAAATGATATGAACAATTGGATAGTAAATAATTTCTGGATAAAGATAGTATCGCTGGTTCTCGCCATAATAACCTGGTTTTATGTTAATGAAGAATTGATCAAAGAGAAAAAAATGGCCAAGCAGTTATATAAATCCTCAGTTTTAAGCCATATTCAAAATCCATCCTATGATAAAAAGCCGGTAAAATAAGTTTATTTTAAGGAGAATAAAAGCAATGCCTAAGTTAGGTGTTAATATAGATCACGTAGCAACCTTAAGGCAGGCCAGGGGAGGCATGGAGCCTGATCCTCTGGAAGCTGCCCTTATGTGCGAGAAGGCAGGGTGCGACAGCATAGTTGCTCATTTAAGAGAAGATAGGCGCCATATAAACGACAAGGATGTTATTGGATTAAGAAAAAGAATAAAAACAAAATTTAATCTTGAGATGTCAATGAATCCTGAAATAGTTGACATTGCCTTGAAAATCGGGCCGGATCAGATTACTCTTGTGCCGGAAAGAAGGCAAGAGCTTACTACAGAAGGCGGCTTGAGCGTTGTAAGATATGAGAAAAAGCTATTCAGGATAGCAGCTTCATTCAATAATAAAGGCATAGATGTGAGCGTTTTTATTGATCCGGACAAATCTGAGATACGCTCCGCTATATATATAGGGATAGGTATTATAGAAATACATACGGGAAATTACAGCTTAGCCTTAGATAAGAAGTCCAGGGCTAAAGAATTCAAGAAAATAAAAGACTCTGCGGAATATGCTATGTCTAAAGGGCTTATTGTGAACGCGGGGCACGGCCTTAATTATACAAACGTTAAGCAAATAGCAAATATTAAAGGTATAAACGAACTTAATATCGGCCATTCTATAATATCCAAGGCTGTGTTTGCAGGGCTTAAGAACGCTGTTACTGAAATGAAGAAGTTGATTAACTAACGGATGTTACTTAAGGTTACGGAACATAAGTATGGAAGCCCGACTCCCTATGGGAGTCGGGCTTCCATAACCTCCAAGAAAACTATAATATGATAATAGGTACCGGCATAGATATAATAGAGGTGTCCCGGATAAAGAAGGCCTTGGATATGTGGGGCGATAAATTCCTGAGCAGGGTTTTTACTAAAAGGGAACTTTCTTATGCAAGCAAAAAAAGATTTTCGCATGAAAATCTGGCTGCGAGATTTGCCTGTAAAGAGTCTGTCTTGAAGGCATTCGGGGATACCAGAGTAGGTATACGCTTAAAGAACATAGAAATACTTAATGATTCAAAAGGCAAGCCCGAAGTAATATTGCACAGAGAAGCTAAAGAATTCGCTAACAAGAATAAGCTGGATGAGATAATAGTAAGTATGTCGCATACCAATAACTATGCTGTGAGCAATGCGATATTGTGGAGAAACAAATAACGAATGAGAGTTATGGGAGTCCGACTCCCTATGGGAGTCGGACTCCCATACTTATGTTATGACTGCAACGAGAAGAAAGCTTGAAGGACTATTAAAAAAACGTCCGAGAAACAGCCATAAAGGAGATTTCGGGCATATTTTTATTCTGGCTGGCTCCAGGGGGCTGACAGGCGCTGCGGCATTGTGTTCCAATGCAGCTATGCGTTCAGGCGCAGGGCTTGTTACTTTAGGTATACCTGTTTCGCTGAATTCAATAATGTCCAGAAAACTTACGGAGGTAATGACCGCCAGTTTACCTGAGACAGATAAAATAACATTATCTCTAAAGGCAGAGAAAGAAATATTGAAAAAATCCAAAGCATCTAATGTGGTGGTTTTGGGTCCCGGACTTTCGCAGCATCCTGAGACGCAAAAATTAATCAACAAGCTGATTTTTAAAATTAATAAACCAATGATTCTGGATGCAGATGCCCTGAATGCAATAAGCAAAAATCCAGATGCGCTTAAAAAAATAAAAACTGAGTATGTTATCACTCCTCACCGCGGAGAGATGGCCAGGCTTATCAGCAAAAGCAGGGAATATATAAAAAATAATAGATTAACTGTTGCAAAAAAATTTTCGCGTGATTATAATGCTGTGGTGGTTTTAAAGGGCGCAGGTACTATAGTGGCTGCGCCAAACAGGGATTATTATATAAATAATACAGGCAATCCTGGTATGGCTACCGCGGGAAGCGGGGATGTGCTTGCAGGAATAATTGCAGGGTTTCTTGGCCAAGGGCTTAAAGTATTTGACGCAAGCGTGCTAGGTGTTTATGTGCATGGACTTGCAGGAGATCTTGCGGCAAAGGATAAAGGGGAAATAGGATTAATATCGGGAGATATACTGGAAAATATCCCGTATGCGATAAAAATATTAACAAGGGCAGATACCCGAGTGGCCAAAGGGGTCAGACTGTAAATCTGATGGTTCACGCCTACGAAGGTTCGAATCCTTCTCTGCCCACCACTGTGATTTAAGATATTTGTAGGGTGTGTAGAGGATTCGAAGAGAGTCCTGATAGATGCGACAAAAGGAGCATCTGATTATCAGGACGAATGGCCGACCCGGAGCCCTTCGCTGTGTTCAGGATAAACTCCGCGGAGGGCGCCGAATCCTTCTCTGCCCACCACTGTGATTTAAGATATTTGTAGGGTGTGTAGAGGATTCGAAGAGAGT
>JAHJGB010000080.1 GCA_018824725.1 Candidatus Omnitrophota bacterium | reverse complement strand
TTATATTTATTTATATATCCAGTTTCCGGAAATTGTACCTGCCTGATCCATGGTTAAAGTCTGGCCGCTATAAGTTCCGCCTGAACGAGTAGCAGTGGCTGTATAAGTGGTAGAGCTAGGCGTAGCTATAGTAAAAGCCCAGAATTTCTGGCTCAATGTTATATCAAGGTCACCTGTGTTGATTGTGTAATATTCACTTTCGGCAAAATATACTTTTTCGCCTGTCTGTATGTGGCCGAGGCCTGCCCTTGCTTCTCCGCCTTTTGCTTTTTCAATAGATGCCGCGAACTGAGGTATGCCTATAGCAGAAAGGATACCTATTATGATAACGACTATCAGTACTTCTACGAGCGTAAAACCTTTTCTATTCATTTTCCCCTCCTCCTTTTTTTGTACATTCGCGGCCAGAAAATCGCACCCTTTAGAGTACGGATGAGCAATGGCCGTTCAGTATTCCGCCCAAGGGACCCCCCGGGCTTTAACCCGGGTAGGCTCCATTTTCTATTATTTAATTATACATTATAAATAATAGATGTCAAATAAATTATCTATATTAACCAGACGCCTTTACAGCGCTGGACAAGCTGAATATAGGCATAAACATCGCTACTACCAGAACGCCTACGACAATACCCATAAAAACCAGGATTATAGGCTCAAACATTGTCGTAACCCTTGAAATAAAAGTGTTTACCCTCTCTTTATAAAATACAGAAACCCTATCCAGCATTTTACCCAGCTCTCCTATTTCCTCGCCTACGCTTACCATCTGAATTACAAGCGGGGAAAACAGATTACTTTTTTGCATGGTTTGGCCCATGCCTTTACCTTCTTTTACAGCTGTCCTCACATCCCTGAGTTCCCTCTCCATTACCTTATTGCCTGCTGTTTTCTCAGATATCTCCAGCGCATGTAATATAGGAACCCCGCTTTTAATAAGAGTGCCTAATCCGCTTGCAAACCGTTCTGTGGCTATCTCCTGAACCAGCTGGCCTACAACAGGCACCTTCAGGATAGCCTGGTCAAACTGCCATCTGCCTTTCTCTGTAGATATGTATTTTTTTATAACAAAAAATATTGCTATGGCTGCGCCTATCACGATAAAAAAATATTTTCTCGTTATGGTGCTTATATTAACGACTATCTGCGTAAGCATAGGCAATTCTACATTAAAGCCTTTAAATATTTCAGAAAATATAGGAATGATTTTTATTAAAAACACTGCTATTGCGCCTGTTGCCACAACCACCAGAACCATAGGATACATAAGGGCTGATACGATCTTTCTTTTTAATTCCGCGTTCTCTTCCAGGTAAACAGCCACCTGGTCAAGGCTCAAAGGAAGATGGCCTGATGCCTCGCCTGTCTCAACCAGATTTATCCAGAAAGAGGAAAATATCTTATCGTGCTTTTTTAAGGCATTCTGAAAAGTATAACCGCCTTCTACATCTTTTTTTATCTGCTCTACAGCCCTGAGAAGCATCTGGGATTCTATCTGCCTGCATAATATCTCCAAACTCTTTATAAGGGTTACGCCTGCCCCTAAAAGCGTTGCCAGTTCCCTTGAAAACATTATAAGGTCATGAGGTTTGACTGCCCTGTGATATCTCCTCATGTCCGCCTTTTTCTTTGACTTTACTTCAAGCGCAGGCCCCACGGATATGACAAGCAGCCCTTTTGCCTGCAAACCATTAATAAGGTCTTCTTCATTCTTGGTTTCTGTTATTTCATCTATTAACTTGCCGGACTTATCTCTGGCTATATATCTAAAAAATGGCATATTTACTCCTCTCCCGCAACCAGCGTTATACTGAGTACCTCTTCAATGGTTGTTATACCTTCTTCTGCTTTTTTCAGGCCGCTCTTAAGAAGGGTTTTTAAGTTAAACTCTTTTATCTTATCTTTAATCTCTCCGAGCGAAGCACCTCTTGCAATTAATTCCCTTAATTTATCATTAATTACTATTATTTCATAAATAGCTATCCTGCCTCTATATCCTGTATGGCCGCAATAATCGCAGCCCTTCGGCTTATACAAAAGTTCCTGTTTTATCTCCAAGTCCTTGGCTAACGCAGGAGTTGTTTCATAAGCCTCTTTGCACTCCGGGCACAACCTCCTGATAAGCCTTTGAGCACCTACCATAATCAATGAAGAGCTTATTAAATATGGCTCAAGGCCTATGTCTATCAACCTGGCTATGGCGCTTGGCGCATCGTTAGTATGAAGAGTGCTCAAAACCAGATGCCCCGTAAGAGACGCCCTTATGCATATCTGGGCTGTTTCCAGATCCCTCACCTCTCCTACCATTATAATATCAGGGTCTTGCCTTAAAAACGCCCTTAGCGCTCCGGCAAAAGTAAACCCTATATTGGGTTTTATCTGAACTTGATTTATGCCTTCAAGTTTATACTCTACAGGGTCTTCTACTGTTGAGATATTTTTACGAGGGCTTTTTATTTCATTTAAAGCAGCATAAAGCGTTGTAGTTTTGCCGCTTCCCGTGGGGCCTGTCAGTAGAATTAATCCATAAGGGCTGTTTATAGCTCTTCTGACTTTCTCAAGCTCTTCAGGGTCAAAGCCCAGTTCCTCCAGATCAAGAGGAGTAGCGGATTTATCCAGTATCCTGAGCGCCACCTTTTCTCCGAATATGGTAGGAACAGTAGACACACGTATATCAATCCCTTTATTATCTACCTTTACAAAAAATACCCCGTCCTGAGGAAGCCTGCGTTCCGCTATATCCAGATTTGAAAGTATCTTTATCCTGGAAACAATGGCAGGCAAAAGATGCCTTGCCGGAGGAGGTATTTCATACAAAACCCCGTCTATCCTGTATCGTATATTAATCTTATTTTTAAAAGGTTCTATATGTATATCGCTGGCCCTGTCTTTTATAGCCTGCATCAATATAAGATCTACGAGCTTTACAACAGGCGCTTCTTCTGCCCTTGCTATAAGGTCATCTAAACTCAGATCCTCTTCCACATCTTTTTCTATTTTGAATTCTTCCAATTCATATGAATCGCTGATGGCATCTTTTAAAAGGTCCTCTTTGCCGTAAAACTCATCTATAGCCCTTTGGAGATCTGTTTTAGTGGCAATAATAGGATTTATTTCGCAGTTTGTCATGCGTTTTAAATTGTCTATAGTAATAAGGTCCAGAGGATCCATAAAAGCCACTGTCAAAGAACTCATATGCCTGGAAATAGGAAGAAGCATATTTCTACGGGCATAATCTTCAGGCACTAATTTTGCAAGGTCCTGGTTTTCTGCAGGCTTCAAAAGTCCTTTTGCATAAGAGGCATACGGAATTGACAGCTGCTTAGCCATTGCAATGACAATATCTTTTTCTGTGACAATCCCAAGGTTTATTAATGTCTCTCCCAGCCTTGTGCCTTCTTTTTTCTGGATATCAATGGCCTTTTCCAGCTGTTCTTCTGTAACAAGGCCTTCTTTTAATAATATCTGGCCTAATTTTTCTCTGGATTTTTTCATGCTATTCTTAAGCCTTATCGTTAATCGCAGAACCACGCGGAACTATACGCGGAACCAACGCGGAAATTCCGCGTAAGTTCCGCGTTTGCTCCGAGCGAAGCGAGGGTCAGCTTTCGCGCAGTTCCGCGATTATCATCCCCCAAACAAATCCAAGACCGTATTAACTTCTTTTTCTCTTACTGCCTTTGGTTTCTCCTGCTCTCTCTCTGAAATATTTCCAAGGGCGTATGAAATATCTTTAACAATATTCGGCGTGATGAATATTATAAGTTCTCTATCGGTATTATCTTTAGTTTTATAACGAAATGCCGCGCCTAAAATAGGTATATCTCCGAAAAATGGCACTTTTTTAACGCCGCGCTCATGTTTGGATTTAATAAGGCCTCCTATAACAACTGTTTCTCCATCTTTAACCATAACAGTTGTCTCTGTGCCTCTTTTATGAGTATCATATGCGCCTGTAAATCTGGAAAGCTCCAGTTCAGTAAAACTGGGTTTTAAAAACATGGTCACATACCCATCTTTACTGATCTGCGGCGTAACCTCTAAAATAACACCTGTATCTTTTTCGTCATAAGTATTGCCCGTACTAGTTCCGCCACCTGTACCTACTGCATTAATTGTATTTATTATGGCGGCTTTCTCTTTGGAAGTAAGCTCTATCTTTGCTGTCTCATTATTCATAGCCATAACCTGAGGCCTGGCAAGAATTTTAGTATCAGTATTATTGAGCAATGCGGTTATAGCTGCGGTCACACCATCCATGCTAAACAAACCTGTTGTTTTAATGCCTTCTCCGCTTGAGTTATTTCTTCCCAGACTATTATTCATAGGCCATATAGTATTACTCACAGGTCCTGTATATGTTCCAAATGCCCCGCTCCAGTTTATTCCCAATTGTTCTATCACCTTTGTAGTAGTCTCCAGGACTTCTACCTTTATCATCACCTGAGGCGTCCTTATATCCAGCCTGGCTAATAAATCTTCTACTATAGGAAACTGACTGGGTACATCCTTTATAATAAGGCTGTTGGATCTCTTGTCAGCCACTACTTTCCCATTTGGAGAAAGTATATTCTGGACAATTGAAATTATGTCTGCGGTCTGCGCTTCTGTAGATGAACCATCGCCGGAAGGATTGACCGGCACAGTCAATTGAGCATATTTTAATTCATATATCTTTGTAATAGTCTCGATTTCCGGCTTGCCTGTCTCCTTGACTATAAATATATTGGTGCCGGGCTCCTGTTCGTAAATAAGGTTATTCGCATTCATTATATAATTCAGGGCGTCTTCTATTTTTACATTATCAAAATAAACCGTAACAGTCCTATCCTGAACATTCTGGCTGGCAATAAAATTTAAGCCTGACTGCTGGGAAAAAACCTTCAGTATTGTCTTAAGGTTCGCGTCCTGAAAATCCATAGATATCAGGCTGCTTTTGCCAGGAGAAACCTCTTTGGTATAAGTGGTAGCAGCGAGAGAAAACGGAATTGAAACAAAAATAGTAAATATGATAGCGGTGACCAATCTGATTACTTTCATGATAGCCTCCTAGGTTAATCGCTGAACTACGCGGAATTCAACGCGGAAATACGCGGAAGTTAGCATTTAGCTTCGGTGTAATTCCGCGTCTGGCCGAAGGCCAGTTTCTGCGTAGTTCCGCGGTTATTTCGGCTTTATAATAAACTCCTTATTTCTGTATATCAAATGTATGCCGTCTTTATTTATATCCTTGATCTTAATGCCTTCTTCTGCGGTATCTACATTGATAACATCTTTTATATCATATACCTTGTTGTTTATGATTGCCTGAGGCCTTGCGCTTTTCCAAATCATGCCCTGAAACTGCATCTCAGGAAGAACCACGTTCTCATCCGTTTGTTTAGTTTCCTCCGTATCATCAAAAGGGCTTCTAAAAGGAAACATCTCCCCATCCGGAGCAAAGGCTATTGTCTTTTCATTTTTCGGAACCTCGGCCTCCAGTATTTCTACCTCTTTCCACTTCTGGGTAAATTCCTTCCTTGAAAAAACCTCATCATTGACATCCCCTTTTTTAAATCTGGCTATACCTATAATAATAGCCACTAAAACCAGGGCGCCTATTGCTATATATTCTATAGTATGCTGTTTTTTGGGCGCTACATCTGCCATAAACTATTCCTTTGTCGCAATAGTGCTTATAACAATATTTGCCTTTACATCAAATGCCCTGAATTTTCCTGAACCTTTGTCGAACTTCTCATCAAGGCCCATTCTTTTTATATCAATGGTTTCC
>JAHJGB010000079.1 GCA_018824725.1 Candidatus Omnitrophota bacterium | reverse complement strand
TTGGCTTCGTAAAGCGCCTTGTCAGCTTTGGATAGGATATCTTCTTTTTTCTGGCCGTTTTCAGGGAAAGATGCCACGCCTATACTTATGGTTATATTTTTAAGCGAGGGGCTTGTTTCGACAGTCCTTCTGATACGTTCAGCCAGTATCAGGGCCTCTTCCTTTTTTGTCATGGGGAGGATTATTCCGAATTCCTCACCGCCGTAACGCGCCACAATGTCTATTTTTCTTGAAACATCTTTGAATACCCTGGAAATTTCCCTGATAATGCTGTCGCCTGCCTGATGGCCGTAAGTATCATTAAAGATTTTAAAATTATCTATATCAATCAGAAAAAGCGTAAAGTATGACTTTACAAAAGAGCATCTTTTTATCTCTTCTCCCAGGAGGTATTGGAAATATCCATGATTCCATAGTCCTGTCAGAGAATCAGAATTTGAAAGCACCACAGTCTGCTCGTAGAGCCTGGAGTTTTCAATCGCGAGCCCTGCCTGATTGGCAAACATTGTCAGCACCCTCACAGCGTCGGTGGTTATAGGTTTCTGATTAAACCTGTTATCCGCCAGTAGCACGCCTATAACCTTATCCTTTGCCTTTAACGGCACTATCACTAATTCGTCCAGGTCCAGAAGAGTTGAAATTTCATTTTTTACTTTTTGCTTTGCCTCAGTGGTATTTATTATAAAAGGCATGCCTTCTAAAACCGTAAGCGCGATTACCCCGGAATCTTCCCTGAGGGGTATCTTGATTGATTTTATTACCTGATTTAGTTTAGATCTTTTGAGATGGTCAAACTGGGTTTCTATGCCGATTAGTTCTTCCAGCCCGATTTTATTTTTTTCTATGTATGTCCAGATTTTAGAGGCGTCTTCAGCGCTGTCAGGGCCTATGCCCATCTTGCCTTCCAGCCGGTTTTCTTTTTCATTCACGAGGAAAAGCATGGCTCTATTGAAACTCAGGCCTGTATGCGAAGTTGCGGCTGTAAGTATGATATAGAGAATCTCTTCCAGGTTGAGAGTGGTGCGCATGGCATTGCCTATATCATAAAGCATCTCCAGCTCAGACCTGGCCTTAGCCAATTCTTCCTGATAATTTTTATCTTCCATGTTATCCATAATGCTAAATTATACCATATATTATGAATAATTCAATAACTTCGCGCGATGGGAGACGATGGGAGTCCGACTCCCTTCCGGGAGTCGGACTCCCATCATGAAATCAACATGCCTAATAGGCATTATAATGTGCCTCTATTTTGATTCACATCAATAATCCGCCTATTTATAATGAAAGGTAATTTTATGAGCATAGCCAAGGTCAGCAGTATATTAGCCAACAGAATAAGGGTTATCAGAAATTCTAAAGGATGGACGCAGCAAAGATTGGCGCAAGAAATAAATGTCCACCCTACATATATCAGCAGAATAGAAAGCTGCAATAAACTCCCTACTTTATATATAATTACCCGCATAGCCGAGGTTTTGGATGTAGAGGCATATGAACTTTTATTGGAAGATGAGAAGCTAGACACATCTGATTACAAGAAAAAGAAAATAATCAATATACTTAGAGAATCCAGCCCTTCCAATATAAATATTTATTTTCCATTAATTAGCGCATTGCATAAAGAACGTAAGAAGAACAAAAAACACAAATAACGCATACTCAAGCAAGGGGACGCATGCCGAGATTGGCGCTATGGGCTGGGATTTTTTGTATTATTTTAACAGGGTGTAGCCGCGAGCCAGCCGGATACGTCAGGAAAGATATTGTAAAGATTACCAATTTTGAGCTCTCGCCTGATGAATCAAAGATTGCATTTTCTGCGCTGACTCCCACAGGGAACACAGATATTTGGGTAAAGGATCTGGACGGCAAAAACCTCAAAAAACTTACCTTCCAAGGCCGCTCGCCTACAAACCGCATAGCCAAATTTTTTAAAAAGCATAATTGGAAGAATTTCTTTGAGATAGATATGATCTCGCCTGAATGGACTGCTGACGGCCGCATATCATTTTGTCAGAAATTGTCAAAAATAGATTCTTGGGGAGAGCGGTCTGTAAATTTTATGTTTTGGACAATTAATCCGGATGGGACAGATAAAAGGCCGAAAAGAGATACGGACAAGATATTACAAAGGAAACCTTTTGACCCTATCAATAGAGCTGAAATTATAGACCGGTCCGAAAAGTATAAAAAGAAAATCCTCCTTAAAGACGGCAATCTCTTGATCCTGGATTTATGAAGCTGATTATGGAGCCCATCCGGGCCAAAACCAGGGGTTCCTGTGGGCGGAATACTGAGCGGCCTGAACATATCCGCGGCCTAAAGGCCGCGGTTTTAGGCCGCGAATGTATAAATTTAGCCGTTTTATTATTAGTAGCTTTCTCCAATCCGGTATTTGCATCAGGCGAGCTCGATAACCCAGTCCCCATAACAATTGACAGCACTAAAGGCGCAAAAATAAATATTTATTGTTATGAAAATACCTCAGGCAGCCTGAAAGAAAAGCCGGTATTATTGGTGCATGGATTTAATTCAAACGGATCAGTATGGTCCAGCGAAAACGAGAAAAAGAACTATGTAAGAAATCTCAGAAAAAATGGCTACGATGTAATTGTTGTGGACATGCGCGGAAACCCGGTTGATACAAGCGGAGATCATAAGGTAGATGCGCCTTTGGTCGGAAATTCATGGGGCTATGGCGTAAGAGATTTAGGAGATGATGTAGGCGTGGCCCTGCAAGAGGGTATGAGTTATCTTAATAAAAACCTTCCAAACAGAAATTATAAAAAAGCAGATGTAATAACCCATTCTACCGGCGCTTTGGCTGTAACAGCCTATTCCCGTTCAATAGGCCTAATGCCTTACAGGGATAACATAGGAACAGTAATAGAACTTGCCCCGCCGAATAACGGTTCCACTAGCCTGGTCGCTAATATTAAAAATATCCTCGGCATAATACCATCAGTTTTCACCCAGAGCGTGGCTGCTTATCAGTATGCTCTGGAAGTAGCTGATAATAAGATCTGGATACCGGGCAGCCGCATGGAATCTGAAAATCTCAGGAAGGAATTATCGCCTGACAGCATGTTCCTAAAAAGTATACAAGACCTTGGGCCTGATACGCGCATAAAGACATTCATTGCAATCGGCAACGAAGACTGGGTAGTAGGGGACTGGAGCCCTGTGATAGGAAAGAGGGATGATATAGGATATGAATATTTTCTGGGCATGGGCCATTTTAATTTCTGTAGCAGCGAAACAGTTTTTACAGCAATACTCGATAAGCTGGAAAAAGGCGAAGAAAGCGCATTTTTCAACAGGTTTAAGCCTTACAAAAATAAACAACTGGCGTTTTTATCAGGCCCGGGCATAGATCATCCTGACGATACTTTTGACACAGTGGATTTTGCCAAAGGTGTAGATATAAGCCCAAGGAAGCTTTTTGATTTATACCTTAGGATAGCGGCTAGGAAAAATAAGGCGTATCTGCTGAAATACTGGGAAATACTAACTTCATTCGAAACCGCTCAATCGGAAATCTCAGCGGGCAGCAGCATAGATAATATAATTGATAAATGGGAGGCAGTGTTAGGCGATAAAAATAAACTTCTACAAGCGTATTACATGTATGCCTCGAGGGAATATCTGGAGTCTCCGGATATAGCTGTATTGGCAAATGGTTATTCGAATGAGATGAGAAAATTAATAATAGAAAAGGTTGGAGAACCGGTAAGGGTTATAGACCAGGCATTTCAACCTTATATATTGGACGAACAAAAGGTCCTGGTAATCCCCACGGGCGGGCTTTCAGGCCTTTCGCATTCAACTATATTTAAAAATAAACTCTCAGAATATGTAAAAAACGGCGGGACTGTAGTATGTTTTTCCCAGCAGTATGGTTATGATTTCAATGCCCTTCCCGGAGAGGGAATAAAGGGATATGGCTGGCAGGAGGACGCGTCGTGCCACACAAAAGCCGCTTATATTGAATTGTTCCATCAAATCCTCAGTTCGCAGAATGAATTATACCCTGACATAAAATTGGACGGATATTTTACAGGCTATCCCGCTGACGCAGCGGTTTTGCTTAGAAGGTCAAAAAATCAAATGCCGGCTATGTTTATGTATAATTTTAGCAAAGGCATTGTCATGGTTTCATCTATGTATTCAGACTGGGGATACTTAAACGGCCAGGCAAGTTCTTCGGAAATTAATCTGGTAAGGGATATCTTAAGATGGGCAAAATCAGGTAAACCCCTGCCGGAATACAAGGCCGGAGAAGATTTTGAGCAGGAAATACCGGCAAATAAAGATTTTAATAAGATAGATTTGATTTTAAAGTCTCCGGAAGGCGGGATTTTGGAGAAAACTGTTTCAAGTGAAGCTGTATATAGACCAGGCCTGGCCCTGGAGAAACCTGGCATTTACTCTGTGGATTATATTCTTTACGACGCTGATTCGAAGCCTATTCAGCCCCAGGCAGAAGGAATTTATTTTTCTTTCAGCCGGCCCCCGTCCGGCATCTCGCAAAATCCTGATTTTACCTTTGATATAACAAGCGACAGCGAAAATTATATTTCAGGCAGCAAAGCTACATTTACATTCCACATAAGAAATAATACTGCCAAAGATGATCTGATAAGATGCAAGGCAAGTCTCCCGCATCATAAGATAGAATACAATGACGTAGTCGCGGTCCCCGCCAATAATACAATTTCATTTGATAAGCAGATAACCGCTTGCTCACTGGACCTATTAAGCGCTTATTTTTATTCTTCGCAGAATGTTTTTATAGGCAAGGCGGAACGCGGCATAAATGTTTTTGAGCCAGGTGTAGAAATAACAGTGAGCGCCGATAAAGAACAATATTTGCCGGGCGAACCGGCATGTCTAGCTATAGATTTGGAAAATAAAATGAGCGCCGCACTTAATATTTTAGCTATTCTCGATGTAACCGACTCAAGCAATAAGCAGATTTATTATAGTTCTTCAGAAATCAGATTAATCGAACTTGGCTCTGGGTCCTGGCCTCAGAGTTTTGCGATACCTGAGGATGTCTCAAAAGGAATGTGCAGGGTTAAACTCAGCGCGTTTTCAAATTCCGCGCTTATTGGGTTTAAGAACGCATGCTTTGAAGTGCCGGGGCCTTTAATTTATGACGGCGACATAGAGTATCCCGTAGAATCTTATAATATATCTGCCGCGGACTCGGATTTAATTATAAATATAGAAAATAATTATCCGAAAAATCAACCTATATCAGGCACTGTCAGGATTATCAATAGAGGAGAGGACATAGAAAACAGCTCCCTTGATATCAGGGTTTTTCCGGAATTGAATTCATGGGAATTGTACGGGGCAATAAAGGATGATAAAGGCGCTGTTATAAAAGGCGCCGCAATAGACGGTATTTTTACGAATAAAGACGGCAAATACAGGCTGAGAAATCTTAATATAGGCAAGCGCAATATTAATATAAAAGCCCAGGGCTTTGACGCAATTTCAAGAGATATGGAAATCTTTCCGGGAAATAATAACCTAGATATAAGCTTAATACCTTCAAAATATGGGAATTTGTCCGGCGTTATTGAAAATTCAATAGGCTCAACCATTACACTGGAGCCTGTGAGCGTTTCCGGTTCAGACGCGTCAGCCAGGTTCGCCGTAACTTCAGGCGATAGCCTGTTTAAATTTAAATATCTGCCTGTCGGAAGCTATCTTTTGACTGTTTCGCCCGGCAATATATCAAAGAATATACAAATAGATGAAGGCGAAAATGTTTTTAATGACACATTGGACCCGGCCATATATCAGGATATTCAAGAGATAGAGCCCAACGGCGCTTTTACAAACGCAAATGAGATAAATTTAGATTCAAGAATACACGGCAAAATCTATAATGCCGGAGATGAAGACTTTTTTAAATTCAATATCCTTGAAAGGGGTATTTTATATATAAAAATGTATGAGGTGCCGCAAGGCCTGAGGCCTTCTATAAAGATATACGACCCTTCTATCCCGGGCAGGATACTTTCCTCAAAAGGCGGCTCCGCTAACGAAAAAATAATCCTCGAGACAGAATTTGATAAACCGGGCCCATATTATCTTTTAGTAAGGGACTGGTACGGAAATATTTCTTCACTCTCCGGTTACTCCTTGAATTTCAATTTTATAAAAACCCAGGACGAATATGAGCCCAATGAAACAAAAGAGGCGGCAAGGCTTATTGATTTTGGAAAAAATTGGTTTGCCACGATTGCGGCAAAAGCAGATTCTGATTTTTATAAATTATCCATACCGGACGCCGGCAAAATAACTGTTTATTTAACGGACATGCCGGCCAATATAAGGCCTTATATGAAACTTTATAGAGATTCCGGCCAATGTATTGACATAAAAGGCGGCGTAGCCGGAGAGGATGTAATAATGGAATTTGAAACCGCTAATCCGTCTAATTATTATATTCAGGTATATGACAGGTATAATAGCGAGAGTTCTTTGTTAAGATATAAGTTTCTCGCAGTTTATACCCCGGCTGATGAATATTCCGGCAGCGATTCTGCCTATTTTCAAAAACACGAGGAGATTTCTCGTATAGAAAATGAAAAGGAAATCAATTTTGATTGCCCGGCTATTGCCGAAAAAGGGAAATATTACATAGAAGCGGTATTGAAATCTTCAACTTCGAAGGAAATAGGAAGGCTGGTTAAAGCTTTTTATATAAGCGAAATTGTTAAGGTTGAGGCTGAAGCCATGGTTGAAGACGGTATTTTTAAACTCAAAGTTAAAAATTTAAGCTCAGTGAATGGCGTAAGACTTTTTGCAGAAGTCAGACGCGGCGATTATGAAAATAAGATAAATTTTATCCTGAACGAAGAGAAGGATTTAGAATTTAATATCCCGGATTTGGCCGGGAACGATAAAATTTATTACGGAATATATTTTGAATCCGGCAAATCTCTTTATTTAAATTCTTATTTAACGAGCGGAGAGGAAAAACCAGAAACGCCTTTGATCAAGATTATAAAAGCAGGATGCGACAAGGACATTTATGAAGACGGAGAAAACATACTGCTTAATTGGAAAATTGAATCAGGAGAAGCATGTTCTATTAAATTAAGCGCGGATTTAATAAAACCGGATTCAGACAGCATGAATATTATTGAAGAAGAAGAGATTGACCTTAAAAAAGGCGCGAATGAAATAATTAAGGAAATTTCTGCTGAGCTTAAGCAATCAGGAATCTACAGGATCATATATAAATTCGCG
>JAHJGB010000078.1 GCA_018824725.1 Candidatus Omnitrophota bacterium | reverse complement strand
TGGGCCTGTGGCATGTAGAAAATGTTATGCATATTTTCTTTCTTTTTGTAGTAAATATTCAAAGACTTCTTCGCTCGAAAAGTATTTCCCTTCTGTTTTCTCTTTGTATCATTGTAGTATTTTTTCTATTTCCTCATTAGAATATCAGTTCTTTTTTAGGTTTTCTTTTATTTCTTTTTCATTTTTGATTGAGATCATGATAAATATGTAAGCAAAATAAATACATATATAGATGTTTAATGAATTACTTTTGCTTTTCAAGTAACATAACAAAAATCTTTGTTAGAGTAACCTGGTCAAATAACTTTTTTGGGGGGATGAAAATATGGCGTAGGCCTATAAGCCGGGTTCTGTTCCGCCCAAGGCGGATGATAGCTATCTATCTAGCCTTGGCATTGCTGCCAAGATCTTGCAACCTACCCGTCTCGCTATTACGAACGGGCCGTTCTTCTTAGCGAGACCTATTTGGTTTTGCTCCGCGTAGAGATTGCTCGTTTCACCTTGAGAAGCAGTAACATACGCTTAAGCTTATTATGTTACTACTACGCTTCCCAAACTCGTCTCTGTAGCTCTTATCCTCAAAGAATTAAACATTCTTCGGACGGGCGTTACCCGCTACGCTGCCCTTTGGAGCCCGGACTTTCCTCCCGCCAATAACTTGTGGCGGGCGACCATCCGGCCTGCGCCTATTCTGTTTTTAAAGAACTGTCAAACCTGGAATCTATCGCTTTATTCGCAAGCTTATCTGCTACTAGATTGCCCTCTCTGGCTATGGAAATAACCTCTATCTTATTAAAACCTTTGACGATATGCTGAAACATGTCATAATAAGGCCTGAGGTTATCATTTTTTACTTTATATTCCCCGGTCAACTGCTTTGTTAAAAGCTCGCTGTCGGATTTTACCTTTACATCTTCATACTTATCTATCAATGCCTCCTGCATAGCGTATATAAGCGCTGAATATTCTGCGACATTATTGGTAGCATTTCCTATAAATTTAAATAATTTTTTAACAACCTTATCCTGATCGTCGCAAAATACAATGCCTATGCCTGAAGGCCCTGGATTTCCCCTTGATGCGCCGTCTATAAATATATTAACTGATTTCGACATTGTCCTCTATATAAAGTATCCTCAGGCAGCTGCCGCAGATAATTATATCCTCTCTTAATTTAACATCGCTTATGACCTGAGGCGGAAGACTCATGTGGCAACCTCCGCAGGAACCGTTTTCAACAGGCACTATTGCAAGGCCGTCTTTATTTTTCAGGATCTTTTCATATCTGAATATGACCTGTTTTTCTATATTAGGTGCTATGCCGTTTCTTTTTTCGTTAAGCCCTGAAAGCGCAGCCTCTATCTCTTTGGCTTTTGAATTAATATCCGCTTTATCTTTCTGAGCCTTAAGTTCTTCGGCCTTGAAAAGCTCTTTTTCTTCTGATATCTTTTTCCTGGCGAGCTCTATCTCGTCCATAAACTTAATGATATCTTCTTCCATCAGGGAATTATCCGCCTTGATACCCCCTATCTCTGCAAGCATAGTAGAATATTCTTTATTTGTCTTCAATGTATAAAGCTGGCCCTGCAGTTTTTTTATCTGTTCTTCTTTCTGCTGAAGGATTACTTCTTTTTCTTTTAATTTTAACTGAACTTTTTTTAAATTCTCCTCCGCCTGCTTAATGCCTGCCTTTTTGGATTCAAGCATATCATCGATTGATTTCAGGCGGCCAGGCATGGCTGAACTTTCCCTCTTCAAGGCATATATCTGGGTATCTAAGGCCTGAAGGTCTATCAATAGTCCCATCTGTTCTCTAATTGGTTTTTGTTCCAATTTTTCTCCTCATCATAAACAACTAGAAATTCAACAATGTCGTTTTTCTAGTTGTTTGGTGGGCGATACTGGGCTCGAACCAGTGACCTCTGCCATGTGAGGGCAGCACTCTAACCAGCTGAGCTAATCGCCCCTGTACCAGTCGCTAGGCTATTCGTCTTACTGCTATCTATTTCGCTCCGGTGCAGGGCGCAAGCGAACGAAATGGCCTGCCATGAACCCGAGCGACATATCAACCCGCTACGAAGAGCTTAGCGAGTGGTTCATGGTGGGCCCACAAGGACTTGGCGCCCTTCGCGGAGTTTATCCTGAGCGCAGCAAAGGGCTCAGGGTCGGCCACTCGTCCCGA
>JAHJGB010000077.1 GCA_018824725.1 Candidatus Omnitrophota bacterium | reverse complement strand
GCAATGGGTATAAAAATGCTGCCGGCAGATACGACTACGATACCTAAGGCCACAGATGCAAAAAATATAAACTTTTTATTTTGTGTGGATTTTATAAGAAGAACTACCAGCAAAGGCAGGAAATAAAAGTATAACTTCTCATAGTTTGATTCCAGGTATTGACAAGGCCCCCAGCTGCAGAAAAGAAAAGCCAGCGTAGAAAAAAGGGAGCCCGCCAGATTATAGCGAAGCTGGTAGCGGGTTAAATAAAATACGCTTAAGGCGCCGCATAAAGCCATTAAAAAGATGGTGATCTTAGTCCCTTCTATGGCTCCAAACGCCAGGACAATCAGCATTAAGGGGCTTAAGGATATGTCATAGGGAAAACCTATAGAGGGGTAACCTCCGCAAAAATGAGGGATTCGTAAGGGAAACTGATGATATTTGATAATGGATATTCTAAAAAAGTCAATATAAGGATATATCCCGCACCAATCCACGCAGGGAATGCCATGACTTAGATCTCTAAAAAGCGGCAAATAAAACAAAATCGCCGATATTGTAATGAGCGCAACGGCAACAGAATTTCTGAAATGGTGCCGTATGGCCTTAATGGTCACAGAGACAGCCATTGTATCCTCTCCGCGGGGGTTAAAGACGGGTAATTTTCCACCATATCGATATTATCGAGGCACCATTCTACTGTTTTGTCCATATCGTAATAGCGAAAAAGTCCCAATCTTCCAACACTTATAAGATTTTTTACCATTATCAAATGCGTTAGATATTTATTGAAAAGTTTTTTATTTTGAGAAGTATAAATAGGATACATCCTGCTTGCATTGCCGGGAAATTCATAGCCAACAATATAGGAACTCAGCGGGCCATTGTAATAGCACAAGCTGTAATTGCTCTTTCTCGTATAAGCAACATCTCTTTCAGGAAAATTTATGCAGCCGTATTTGACGTCTTCCCATTCTGTTTCTTTGAAATGTATGACAAAATCGAGCCCTCTATAAGCCAATCGGCCATAGCAAAAGCTGAACAGCTCGTCTATCGGAATGGTAGATATGACCAAATCATGCCTCAGGTCCCGATAATCCTTTATTTCTACATCGTAATGAATCGGTATACCCTCTATAATTTTTTCGAACATATGCGTATAGCCCTGTGTCGGCAGGCCCTGCCATTCGTCCCCGAAATATCCCAAACTGTCATCGCGCCTGATCTCTATCTTCTCGGGCGCCCATTCTGCTCCCATCTTCTTCGGAGATATTCTCCAAAACTTCAGAGTATAGTTTTCGATAAATTTTTTATATAAGGTCTTTCCGACCATCGAGACAACACAGCTTTCGAAGTTTGCCATATTAACCTTCTTAGGAAGATGCGCAAGTTCTTTTAATATATAGTCTCTTTCCTCTAGTATGTCTATCGTCTTATAGCTAATCGGATATGGTAAAACCTTGCCATCGACAAACGTTCCCACGCGATGGACATAATTATTGAATGCGCTAAATCTGCAGAGAAACTTAATAACAGACTCGTTGTGGGTATGAAAATTATGAGGGCCAAATAATTGATAAGGCCGGCCTCTATGGGTGGCGGTCGCACAAAGACCGCCTATCCTTTTCTCTTTCTCAAAAATGGTAATATCGTGCCCCCTGTCTTTAAGGAGCCGCGCGATTGTACAGCCCGATAATCCTGCGCCAACAACTGCTATCCGCATCTAATCGTGTCCTCCATACCTGCGGTCAAAATCATTTTTTATACCTGCGTCAAAATAAGGCCGGTAATCCCCGGGTATATACCTGGCACCTTTTGCCCATGCATCTTTCTGATAGGCATATCTCCTGGCCACGCCTACTCCCAGGCCTTCGTATATATAGGGCCAAAATGCCTGATCAGCATATTTTATCAATGCTACGCATCCCTCGATGTTATAGGCAAACCTCCACCCAATACCGGTTCCTAAACCCCTGTAGAGATACGGCCAATATTCCTGGTCAGCCGCCCTTAAAAATGAACTGTATTTTTTTATGCCGTGGATAAACCTCCATCCTGCCTCGATACCCAGCCGCTCGTAGCAGAAAGGCCTGTACTCTTTTCCTATCTTACTCATAATCCATTTCCACTTTCCGATATCATAACCAACCTTCTTCCCGATACCGAACCCAAAATCACGATACAGAAACCGATAATATTCTTTTCCCTGGGCCAATCCTGTATATATCTGAGGTTCAAATCTTTTGTCAATTGCGCTCATAAAACTAAAGAATTTTTTCGGCTGATTAACTAAGGCGTCAAATAGCTCGACTCCAATGCCATGATAAAAAAAAGGCTCGTATTCCTTGTCGATTCTTTTCCTGAAATCCAAAACCGTCTGCTCCGGATCACCGAAAACCTCTGCGACTGCCTGGCGGCCCACACCGGTATAGAAATTAGGAATGAATTCAGGGTCAAGCAAATTTTTTAATTCGGCGGTTGTTGATTTATCATACTTGAGCTCCCTTTCTAATGCTTCCCCCATCCACTCATAGGCATACGGCCAGTAATCCCTCTCGATCTTATGTATTACCGTACTTAGGTAATAATGATAATCAGCATCAAATTTATCTTCAGCGTATCCCCAGCCCATGCCGGAATAGCAATATCGCCTGGCCTCCCCGTCTTTAATTCTTTTTATGGAGTCGATCCATCGCGGAGAACCGTCAAACCTCCACGCAATCACCCTCCCTAAATTATAATAGTTGTAACCACGGTATATCCCAGATAAGGCGGCCTTGCGCAGGCAATCCTTAGAAATGAAATTAAAGCTGGAGACCAGCCCCAATCCCAGCAAAAGCGCCATAATACAGAAATTAAAATAGGGAATAAAAAAACGCCTGAATTGTATGCCCTTTCCGTATAAGAATATGGCTATCACCGCAGGAACAAAAAGACCGACAGGCATGACTTGTCTGTAACGCCACACGCTACTCTCATAATTATTTACATTATGTTTAATACCGGACAGGCTTAAGATGAGATCAAATATCACAAAAAACATAAGCAAGAATACCTCTTTGGATATGTCTTGAGGCGATACCGTGAAACCTCGGAGAGGGATAATGCCTCGTATGAGTTTTACCAAAGACCGGCGGTTGAGCCACGATAGCGCGCAAAAGGAAAACACAAATACAAAATAATAAATACGGGAAAAAAACCAATTGCCGAGTAACGCGCGAGGCTCGAATCTCAAAATAGTATCTTCAAAACTAAAAGCATTTGCGATTTCAATTGTAACAAAATCCTTGATCCTCAAAAAGAAATGAAGAGGGTTATTGCGCGAAAACCAGTAAGACAGAAGTTCATCGTTTACGATCAATCCTTGAAAATTGTGGGTAAGATTATACCAGATCCATGGAGCAAAACCGACTAAGAAAGCGATGGTAAAAATAAAGAATTCGCTCCTGAGGAAGAATTTCTTATCGAAAATAAACCAGAATAAAATAACAGTTAATAATGTCGGCAAAAAACTGCAATGGAAGAACAGGCCAAAACCGCAGGCTACTCCTAAGAACCCAAAAAGGGCCTTTGTACTTCTTACAAAAAATATCTGGTAAAAAATCAATATCGCCAGCATGGTAAAGAGGCCGATTTGGTCTTGCCCGCCGTAACTAGAAATGCTGATCTTAATCCAGAAAGGCGGCATTAGAATAAACAGTAAACTTGTCCAAATTGCTACCCTTCTACTGAAAAACCTGTCTAAAAATAAATACCATAAAATGAATAGGCTTGTTCCTATCAATAACCCTACCAATTTGAGAGATATCAACGTCTCTCCAAAAAGCAAAAAAAACGGCAACGCCAAAATACCGTTTAGCAATGAACCGCCTTCGTACTCACTCCTTTGGTAATCAAAAAATGGAAAAGCCGGCCCAGAAATCAATTCCTTAGTAATATTACCGCGATATAATTCTTCATCTAAATGTACCTTATCTATGGAACAGAATAAGACCGTTAATCGAACCAATAAATATATTAGCGTCAAAGCTACCAAACAAATATATCTGCTTCTGATAAGTTTATGCCCTGTCATGGATCACCGTAAGCCTGAAATTCATGCCCCGCTAATAGATATTAATGAAATCTATCCTTGATATAACGTCCTAAAACCATACATAGATTCCTTAAAACCATAATTTTGTTGGGCAGCACTTTCCATATACGCCACATCTGATAAGGACGAAAATAAAATTTCCCATACGCCCTGGACACCAATTTTCTAAATTCGGAGTCCGGCACCGAAGAAAAATTCCTGGTAAGCTTAAGGACATCGGAGTGGTTGAAACTTTCCTGGTCTATCGTATCCCTGCCTAATCTTTTAGATAATGCTGTGTGCGGAAAAGAGGCTACGTAGAAGAAACTTGCGAAGTGTAACTTTGATTTCAGCGCGAACCTGATCGTCTGGCGCATCTGTTCTCTGGTTTCTCCCGGGAAACCTAGCATAAAATAACCGCCCGTAGCTATCCCATGCCGGATTGTCATATTAATTACTTCTTTTGATTTTTCCAAATCGAGGTTTTTGTTAATCTGCTTTTGCACTTCCGGCGAAGCGGAATCAATGGCGTAATAAATCAAATATGTCCCTGCCTTCTTTAATTTAACAATAAGCTCCTCATCCATCATATCAGCCCTGAGGGCGTTCGGAAAAGAAAGGTGGATCTTAATCCCGCGCTTGATTATCTCATCGCATATTTGTTTAGCTCGAGCCAGGTCAAAATTAAAAATGTCATCGATAATTTCGATCTCCTCGACGGCATATTCCTTAATCAAAACTTCGATCTCTTCAACAACATTCCGGACGCTCCTGGCTCTTACTTTCTTACCAAAAATGTTGTGGCAAAAAATGCATCCGAATGGACAGCCGCGGGAAGTAAAGAGCGGGGCTATCCTATTGAATACAGAAGCTGGATTTTGTGAATGTTTATGCGGGCCATGGAAATATTTTTCCATGTCGATGAGGCCCCACGCAGGCAGAGGTATGGAATCTATATCCTCTGTAAGCGCGACAGGGAGGTTAATGGTTGTTTTACTGCCATTCTTAAAACCAATGCCGTCGATGCCGGAAATATTCTTACCATTCTCTAGGGCATCCACGAGATTACATATCGCCTTTTCTCCTTCTCCTATCACTACGAAGTCTATGTTGGGATCTTCGATAATAGACTCTCGACAGAAGGTAGCATAAGCCCCTCCAACTACAACTTTGTATTGTGCGTCTATTTGTTTTACTAGACGAACAAGCTTATGAACCTCTGGGGCCTCAATACATAATCCGGTTATGCCTACGAGTTCCGGAGAAAAGCTTTTAATACTGCCGGAAATTTCCTTGTAATTTAACCTTCCCACCCTCGCATCGATGATCTTTATTTGATGGTCCCCCGCCTTCTTTAAAGCAGAAGCGATATAGAGAGTGCCAAGCGGTATTAAAGGGGGTATTTTCCCCGAGTTAGGGATTATTAATATAATTTTCATTGCGCCCTACCGTGCTATTGCGGTTTTTAGTCAATAAATTCCATTTAACCCGCAGAATATCAAGCAAACAAAAAAGGCATTTTTTGAATAAATAACGCGCGCTTGCAAGCTTACTCCTGCCGGTTGTCCTGGGAAAATGAATTATGGGAACTTCGGCGACTCGATATCCCTTATGTTTGGCCATGATCACCATGAGGATTGAAATGGCAAAAGCGTTCGGAGGTATATCGTTTAAAATATCCTGCAAAATTCCTGTCTTGATGCATTTGAACGGAGAATTGATATCTTTCACTAAGAAGCCGAACAGGGCCATATTTATGAGCCGCACTATGAATGAAATGGCCTTGCGATGCAACGGGTCGTGCCTGGAAGCGCGCAGCCCCAAAACTATATCGCTATCTGCCAGTCTTTGATACAATTTCCAGAACTGCCCTGCCTGGAATTGAGCGTCGCTGTCCATATGTAAAATAACCGGGTTTCTCACTTTCGCGAACCCCGCGCGAAGAGCGTTCCCATGCCCATTGTTCTTATCTAGGCGCAGAAGTTTTATTTGGGGAAATTCTTTTGCGAGCCTTTCAAGGATCTCGGGAGTAGAGTCCGTGCTGGCATCATTGACAATAATAAACTCGGAACCTTCTATTTTAGCGATAATTTCCGCGTAACAGTCCCGTACTACTTTTTCTATTACACCCTCTTCATTATAGACCGGCATTACAAGAGAAATAGCCATATCGTTTTATACCGTTAAGAGTTTCGTTCTTTCCTCGAAAATCACCGTAAAGATAAAGCGGAATTGACCAAACCGCAAAATTCCTTAAAAGACGTTACATTGCGAAGCCGGTTAAGAATATAGCGTGGCCTGAAATAAAAGCTTCGATAAGCCTTTTTTAGCCACATGTCAAGTTCCTCTACGGTCAACTTTGAATTAAGGGGAGCGAAACTCGCAAAATCCGCTTTTCCCAGCACATAATCTCGCCAGAGGTCTTTTCCGGTCTTTTCTTTGAACATCGTATATAACTGCGTATCGGGTAACGTAACCAGTTTGTTAATTTGCACGTAATCGAGATCTAACTGTTTAGCCAGCGCGATTGTTTTCTGGATCCCCTGCGCGCTTTCTCCCGGATACCCAATCATAAAGAACCCCAGGGTGTCTATTTTTTCCCGCTTTGCCCAGCGGACCGCATCGACAATCTGCGGCAATGACAAGTTCCTTCTCAGCCATTTTAACGCCTCAGGATCCGCGCTTTCAATGCCGAAACTAATCCTGATACAGCCTGCCCTGGCAAATAGCTTTACAAGCAATTCATCAACTAAGTCAGCCCGGGTCCTTATTGTACAGGCGATATCGAGCTTCCTTTTGATGAGCTCCTCGCATATCATCGCCGCCCTGTGTTTATCCAGTGAAAATGTCTCATCGTAAAAAAGAATTTCCTTTATGCCGTATTTCTTCGCGCACTCTTCCATTTCATCGACCACCCTCACGGGATCCCGCAGGATAACGTCATAGCTATGCCCGCAATACAGGCAGTTAAAGGGACATCCCGAGCTCGACATGATAGCCGTGATCGGCCGCCGTTTTGAAAGAATCGTAGTATAGCTTTCATTCGGCAATAAATGCCGGGCAGGGAAAGGGACGTTATTAATATTCAGTTTTGCCTGCCTTTTCTCTGTAAGCACAATTTCTCCGTTTTCTTTAAGCGCTATCCCTTTAACGCTTTTATAATCGCCCTTGCCGGCTACGCAATCCAAGAGCTCGGGCAAGGTTTCCCAGCCTTCTCCCACCACGCAAAAATCAATCTCATCATACGTCAATGTCTCGGTTGGATAAATAGACGGCTGCGGCCCTCCTACTATAACAGGGACATCAATTTGTTTTTTTATTGCCTTTATCCACTCTAAATTAGGCCGGAAATCGGTCGTTATCAAACTGAACAGGAGCGCATCCGGCTTAAAATCCCTCAACTGGTCAATGACTTCATCGAGGCTCAGGCGGAGGGCGTTCGCTTCGATAATCTTGACAACGTGTTTTTTTTCCAGGATTGCCGCCAAATAAGCAATGCCCAGAGGAGGCAATATCGCCCCTTCCCGGTTATACTGCCTACGAATCTTCTCCGGGTAAAAAATTCTGCATACTTCCTGAGGAGGATATACAAATGCTAATCTCATATTATTGTTCCTTCGTATTCACTCCTTTTTCACTCTTGATATAATCACTTTAGCCGCCTGTAGTTATTCTAATCACTGCCAATATATTATCAACAAATTTTTCACATCCCCTAATACCCAGCCTGAATTATGGCATTTGCTATTGTTTCGGCCAATAATCGATTGCCTCTGCGAGTGCAATGGCCGAAGTCACCGGCAAAACGGTCATTAAAATATTCGTTATAATTACCCTGCTTTAATGCCTCTCTAAACGTATTTTCATTATCTACGAAAATGATACCTTCTTTATTCTCAAAAATATTCTTTAATGGCTTTATACTGCGACAGGGATACTGTACTACTATCAGCTTTATCCCCCTTTCTCGCAAGATTTCCCTAAGTTTTTGGTAGTTATCAATTGTGGCTTTTTTATAGGCAGCTAATCTATTTGTGCGCTGTATATATCTTCTTATAGCCAATGGTGATTCTTCTTTAAGCGCTTCTTCTGCCTCTTGAGATTTTGTAATAGGCTTGAAATAATCTCCGAGTTCAAGATATATTGCGCGATTTTGTGGATTTATCTCAAAAATTCTTTGAAAGATTTTTTCCGCGTCTTGAAATCTTTTCTCCTTTGTATAAAGTTGAGCTAATTTAGAACATATGTCATAATTTTCTGGATTTATTTTTAAACCCTTTATCCATGTCTGTTCCGCCTCTTCATATCTTGCCTCCATCTGATACAAACACCCTAATCTAAAATATGCCCTTGACTCTCTCGGATTTATTTCTATTGCCTTTGTAAACACCTCTTCTGCCTTGCGCAATTCGCCTGCAGCCCTGTAACATCTGCTAAGCTGAAGGTATATTTCGTAATTTCTTGGGTTTATTTCGAGAATCTTGTGAAATATTCTTTCTGCTTCCCGGAATCTTCCTGCTTTGTAATAATACGCTCCAAATGTAGTGTATGTTTTAAGGCTCCTCGGACTCACATCATACGACTCAAATGCCACGTATGCTTTGTAACTTTTTGGACTCGCCTTAAGGGCCTTTTTAATAAGCTTTCTAGCTTCTGGATATTTTCCTTGGTTGATATAAAACTGGCCCAATCCTAAATACGCTTCACTACTTTCGGGGTTTATTGCGATAGCTCTTTTCAATATATTCTCTGCCTCTCGATATCTTCTTAGGGGATTGTAACAGCAGTACCCTAAATAGTGATAGAGCTTATAGTTTTGAGGGTCTATTGCAATAGCTCTTAGAAGCAGCTCTTCTCCCTTCTGAGATCTTCCTGTTTGGAGATAACAATAGCCCAATTTAACATATGTCTCATAGGTTTTCGGCTTTATGGCGTCCAATCTATCCTGTGTTTCTTCTGCTTCCCGGAATCTTCCTGTATCTAAGTAATGCGACTTCAGGGCAAGGAGTGCATGGTAATTTTCTGGATTTAGTTCAATAGCTCTCTTAAGTATATCCTCTGCCTTTTGGTTTCTTCCTATATGCATATAATACCAGCCTAATAGAGCATAAGCATTGCCATCTCCGGGAGCTCTTTCGATAACCTTTTTAATCATCTCTTCTATATCTTGAAGTCGCCCCTCACTTATATAATACAGGGTTAATTCGAGATAGGCCTCATGGTTTTGAGGGTTTATTGCAAGGGCCTTTTGGAATAGTTCTTCTGCTTCCTTAAATCTTGCTGTCTCTGCATAACACTTTCCTAATTCAAAATAGGCCGTATCATCTCCGGCGTCAGCCATGATAGCTTTTTTAAACATTTTTTCTGTTTCCCGGAATCTTGCTGAATCCAGATAATAACTGCCTAATTCAAGATAAACCTTATTATCGCTGGGGTTCATCTCGATAGCCTGCTTTAGCCTCGCTTCTTCTTTCTTAAACCTTGTTGACAGCGCCGTGCCTATTGAAAAGCAATCTTCCTCTCGTAGTTCATTAAATTTATTGACACTATGCAACCACAGAAGGCTTACAAGTTTATAGACTCTATATTCCTTCAAAAAAGACAATATTCGAGGAAGAGATGCGTTCTCATAAGGAAGAATATTTGAGTCATTTATCCCCATCATCGTAATTACTATATCCGGGCTATATTTACTTAAATTATCTGATAATTGTCTTACAATCCCCGTAGTGGTAATTCCAGAAACTCCTGCATTGATTACAATGAATTTTTTTTCTAAATCGCTTTGATTGAGGATTTCTTGAAGCTGGCTGGGATACGAGGTTTCTCCTTCGTCTAGTTCTATAGTCCAGGCGGTAGTAGACTCACCTAAGCAGAGGATGCGATACGCACCTTTCTCCTTAGAGACAACTTTATTTCTGTGTTCTTGGAAAGATAAAAATACCCATCCCCCAAATCGCAATCCTAACTCAAGTAAAACCACACAGATAACGAGACCAAAAATTATCAAAGCGAATTTTTCTTTAAACCTCAGCGTGGACATAACCTTAATCACAGTTTGTTTGTTAAACCTTCTAAAACATACGGGCGATACTTCGGATCAGCGTTTCTCAGTAACTCAGTGTAGCAGCTCTCATTTTGCCCAAATATTACCCCGGCTATTTCTCCCAATCCCCTGCAATAGTCAGGCCTGTATTCTTCATCTATCTTGTATATGGGCTCAGTGGCCATAAAGAATCTATCCTTAAACCTAAACCCCATAAACCAACCTATCCCCCGGTATAGATCCGGCCTATATTGCTTATCCATATTGTTTACATAAGAGGCAGCGCGGGTGATGCCCTTTAATTGCATCTCCAAAAATGCCCCGAAGCCCTCGAGGGCAAAAGGACGATATGCGGGATCGACCTTGTTTATCTGGGCCATGCAGATATCGATATCTCTATATTCTTTTCCGCGGAAGAACCGCCAGCCGATATTAAATCCGATGCCACGAAAGACAGAGGTTCTATACGGTTGGCGAATATTTTCCGCATGACTCACAGCTGCCGGAATAAAATTACCATATTTTTCTCCGAAGGCCATACCCAAGAAGAAATAATTATATCCCGCATGGACACAACGATTGCGAAAGTTGCGAAAAGTTATAAGGTTATAATCGGCGCTTAACCCGCTCGCCACAAGAAAGAGCGATATGCACACAGAGAGGTAGGCAGCGATTCTTCTGCCCCTCTTACTCCAATCCCATAATCTACTTAAGAAAATGGCAAGGATAATAAAAACAAAGGGGTACAACATAATCAGAAACCTATATTCGTTGAAACCGAAAAAATTATATTCATCCTTCTTGCTAAGCGTATAATACGAAAAGGCAAAGAGGAATGAGAAAATAATAGGGTATAGCAATATGAAAGCCTCGCGATAAATTGAGCTTGGCGCAAGGCGCATTCTTCTTAATGGAATGAGCCCGTAGAGTAATTTCCATATGATCTTTCTATTCAACCAAAAAAGAATACAAAAAGAAAGAAGAAAAATAGCATAGTAGGTATACGATATAGCGTCACCGGGAATAGATTTAAAATCCATAAAATAAAAAGAATTGGGCAGATAATATAACAAAAGATCCTTCAGCTTACACGCTACTTCAGGTAAAGAGTTTAAAAGAAATAGGTGTCTCAGGGGTATGCCGTGATAATTGTCATCAATACAGATAGCAGCAAAATTGTGCGTGAGATTATAATAAATCCAGGGGCTTAAACCCACGAAAAAGAATATGAGAAAGAACCGGAAGCCTCTTCGCGCAAAAAAAGCCTTATCAAAAATAAACCAGAATCCCAGGCAGTAAATCAGGGTTGCCGCGAAAATATAATCAAAGTACATGCCTAACCCGCTGACCAAACCAAAAAGTGCAAAGTAGAGTTCTTTATGAGAGGCCTCGCGAGCCGACGCTTCTTGAAAAAATATCCTATAGAAAAGAAATAACGCTATCATAGTAAAAAGAATAGACTCATACTCTTTCCCATAAAGCATTAATGAGAATATAGTGTATATCGGCGCCGATATTGCCATAAGCGCTCCGGTGATTATAGCAATCTTTTTATTGAAGAATCTCCAAAGAAAAAGGTAGGTCACCGCAAGGATTATTAATGAAACAAGGAGCGCAGCAAGCTTCAAAACAAAATATGACTGGCCAAATAGCCAAAAGAAAGGGATGACAAAAATCCCCGCAAGCAACGTTCCTCCCTTTATATGCGTTAACTGATAATCAAAGAGCGGCAGCGAGGGGCTCTCAATCAATTCCTTAGCAATGGTGCCGATATACAACTCATTAAAATCAAATATCTTATCCGTTGAAGTAATGATGGCAGGCAATCGCACGCAAACAAATACTATAGACAAAACCATTAAAATGAAGTATTTATTCTTAATCATATCTCATTGCCCTTCTCCGTCCCGAAAAAGCCAGCGATACAGCAAATACCGCCATGTATTAAAAATGGCGTCAAATTTCAAAGAAAGCAGGCAGTTTAATTCGACGGCGGAGGCGCAGCAACATTTATTACAGTAAACCAAGGGAATCTTCATAAAAGCGTCTTTAACGCTCTGGCGGCCATCGCCTATCGTCGCCCCCCGAACCTGGTTCCGAAAACATATACACACGCGGCCGTCGCTTTCAATCCGGCATGAAATAAGCGACGCCAAACAACGGATCATTTTCATATCCGGCCAATCATATAAAAATTTTAGAGCCGACACTGAATTTGCTATATACCGCGCCTGCCTCCCTCTTTTTTTAACGATAATCTGCTCGATTACACGATGGTATCTTTCGACCTCCGGCGCTGTCAGGTTCCGGCCCTCCCCGCCTAACAAAAGTTCCGTAGCAGGCTGAAAAACGACGGACGCGTCAAGCTCCATCGCCCTATCCAAAAGAAAATCAACGGCATCTAAATTATACTTTGAAAGAACAGTCAGTAGCCTGATCTGTATGCCCCTATCCCGGGCAATGGCAAGCGCTTCCATAGCTTTTTTATACGAACCAGCCCCGCGGACTTTATCGTGCACCTCTTCGGGACCGTCAATACTTACCCCCAATACCTGTAAGGTCATAAGCTCATCTATGCGCGAAGAGACAAGGGTGCCGTTTGAATTCAGCGAAGTTAGTATGCCTTTTTTATAACAATACTCCAATATTTGGCCAAAGTCGCTTCTCAACAAAGGCTCGCCCCCGGTGAAATGAATCACTTGCGTTCCCAGAAGGCTCAGTTCCCGGATTATTGAAAAAATCTGAGTGGTATCTAACTCTTCTGGCGCGTCATCCCATATGCTGCAGTATTTACATCTGACATTACACCGCCTCGTTATCTCCCAGGTTACTAAAAGCGGAGTCTTTTTGTTGAATACCCTGGCCTTGAGTAATGCGTTTATTGCGGTTATTTTTCCGGAGAGTCTCATATTCCGGGGACCTCCTTTAAACCATTGTGGAACTGGCGCCTGAATCCCGGAGGGATCTTATCAGCTTCTTTATCTCGAGTTTGCTCATCCATCCGGCAACCGTATCTCTTAGCTATCCCTGTTCCTAAGCCTTCATATATCCAGGGCCAGCACCGTTGCTCTGTTTTTTTTATTAACACTATACAGCTGTTTATGTTATGCCCAAACCTCCACCCGATACCTATGCCTAATCCCCTATACACATATGGCTTGTATTTCTCATCGACTTCCTGTAAAAAGCGCAGGTTTTCTCTGATGCCGTAGATGAGCCTCCAACCAACCTCAATACCCAATCTCTGGTAACAATAGGGCCTGAATTCTTCCTCGACAGTGCTTATGCGCTTTCCCCATTCTTTGTTTGAGGGGAGTATCTTGCCGAAACCAGGCTGAAATTTGCGGTAACTAATTTCGGGGTATCCCCTGCCATATGCGAACCCTCGGTAGATATCCTGCCTGGCCTCTGGGTCTATGGCGGAGATAAACCGGGTAAATCCTTTCGTGTGCTCGATGAGCATGATATCCATTTCTACACCCATACCTTCATGGAAAGAGCGCCAATATCGTTTGTCGATTATCCCCAGGATATGGATGTACCTACGTACGCTAAACTCCTTATCGACGCAAGCCCTGCCCAGGCCCCGGTAAAAATAGGGGTGGAATTCTTCCTGCACACAGGCCTTAAACTCCTCATCGCTGCCCTTGGTATACCGCCAGGGCCCGCGGCCCATCACCCTGCCTAAATATTCATAGGCAAGAGGCCAGTATTCCTTATCGATACTTCCCGCTATCGTTTTCTGCGCGTAGCCTCCGAACGAGAAATCTTTTCCGATTTTTGAAAATCCCCACTTGTAGCCGTCGTAAAATAAGGGTCGATGTTTTGCATCGATTGTTTTGATCACATCTAAAGGTTTTCTAATGTCATCGTTATAGTTACTGAATAATCTCCCTGAGATAAAGTACGTATATCCCTCAGGCAGAGCGCTTATGGCATAATCCTGTGCAGAGATCATGCCTAAGGTACCTACCAAACCGATGGCAATCAACACAGAAACGAGCATTTTTGATATCCATGCGCCATGCCTATGCCGAATCATCTTAGTCAAAAAGATGGAAACGACTATGAAAATATGCGGCATGATATATGCCACCAATCTCTCGGGAAAGCCTATACTATCATCTTCAGCGAACTGCGCAATACCACAGAATGCAAAGGCAAGCCCGAATATCATCAGATATATCATAAGGGGGGTCTCAGGTTGGATCGCTGCGGGCAGGATGTTAAAACGCCGCAAGGGGATTAATCCAGATAAAAATCTTGCGATCGATCTCCTCTGCAACCAGAAAAGCCCGATAAAAGAAACAACAGGTATAGAATAATATAAATATGAAATAACATCTTTGTTTATGGAAAAGAAGCCGTTGAAACCGAAATAATGCGGGATATCAAAAACAATGAGATTCTTGAGTTGGTTTAACGAATCAAAAAGACTATTTTTTGTAAACAAGGACAATAGGGAATGTTCTTTGCGCAGGACAAAAATGGAATTCCAATTATGGGTTGCGTTATAATAAAACCCGGGGCTAAAACCAACAAGGAAAAATGCCAGGAATATATAAAAACTTTTTCTTGCCAGGATACCCTTATCAAAAACAAACCAAAATAGCAAACAGCACGATAAGGTCAATAGAAAGCCGTAATCGTAAAAAAGGGAGAAACCGCACACAAGTCCGAAAAGGGCATATGCAGACCGCCGGCTTTCGCCTCCTCCCCAAAAAATCTTGTAGAATATAAAAAATGCCAGGATCGAAAATAAATTTGTGTCGGCATATCCACCGACAAGAGTAAATGACATCTTACTATAATTGGGAGGAGCCAGTATGAAGAGCAGGCTCGCCAAGACCGCAGCTCTTCTATTGAAAAACTTATAGAGGAATAGATACAAAAGAATCAGCGTGCCCGAAGAAAAAAATATTGCTACTGATCTGAGCACAATCAGGCTTTGCCCGAATAAAAGAAAAAAGGGAACGGTTATAATGCTGCCAACGATCAGGCCCCCATGACTATTCCAAAGGCAATGAAAAATAGTCCCCAGACCTATGCCATCAATCAACATCTTGGCTATAGTCCCAGCAATCAGCTCATCAACCAGCTTAAAGTTATCGCCACCGGCAAATATGATAAGCAGCATTATGGCTACGTAAAATGATACCAGGGTCAACAGCGGTAGATATTTAATCCGTATAGAATCGAAGAGACGGTTCATCGTTGTTTAGATTGTCCCGATAATAAGGATCCGGGAGAAGCCAAAAGAATTTTCAAGAAATGGAACCCCAAACGGCTAAAAGTCAAGATTCTGGCCGGATTCTTATTTAAAATATCGCGTAACAATTGGAAGGCTATTTTGGGCCTCAAATAATAACTCATCATATATTTCATATTATAATAGGCGAGTTGATCCTCGCCTAATTCACAGACCCTTCCTTGGCTATAGTGGATGCTCAAATCAGAAAAAGGTATAATCTCTAAAAGGTGGAAATCCACAATGTGGGGTTTCGCCTCAAGACAAAAATCGATATTTTTTTGCAAGGTCTTGACTGTTTCGCCTGGTAAACCGAAAATATAAGTAACAGCGGTAGTTATCCCCGTAGAGTTAGCCTGACAGATTGCCTTTCTCAGTTCTCCCGGCTCACCAGGATCTCTATTAACTCTTTTCAATATCTCCGCATCAGCCGATTGTGCTCCAAAAGAAATGATACTACAACCTGATTCTTTCATGAGCGAAAAGGCTTTTTCTCTTGTTTTTCTAAAAGTCATTGGATGCAAGTTGCACATCCAGGTAAAATTGAATTTTTCTTTCTTAACTGCCTGGCAGAATTCTGTCAGCCAATTAAAATCTAAAGCAAAAATATCATCAACAAAATATATAGATTTAATATTTAATTCATGAACTGCTTGTTTAATCTCTTGAATCACATTCTCTACAGAGCGTTGACGATATTTTCTTTTCCAAAAGGAATGTGAGGTACAAAAAGAACAATTATGCGGGCAACCTCTCGAAGTTATAATAGTTATATAAGGCCTCTTGAGTGGATAAGCAAAATAATCGCAATATTTTTGAATCATCTTTGGATCTCTATGAGGAAAAGGTAAATTATCTAAATTACTTATTAGAGGCCTTGCGAGTGTCGTCAAAATTTTTTTAGTTTCTGTATCGAAATAAGCAATACCTTTTATCTCTCTTAAACTCTCTCTCCCTTCATAATAATCTACTATTTCAACGATTGTTTCATCTCCTTCGCCTAAGCATACAATCTCACATCCGGCATCAATAAGTTCATTATAATGATTGCATCCGGGTCCGCCAGAGATAACTGGAATATTGACCTTTTTTTTAATTTCTTTAATATAGCATTTGACGATGTTAAGATTTTTTGAAATTATATAAAAACCAACTAAATCGATTTTGTCCCTTTTTAAGAAACTAACTAATTTTTCTAAGCTAAAATCCAACAATACTTGATCGTATATCTTGGTTTCAATATTTTTATTTTTAAGCGTCGCACATAGATATTCAAGTCCTAACCTGCGCCTAAGGATGAACTTTTCTTTTATCGCTCTCCTTCCAACTGCGCTAGGAGCTAATGAAAGATAAATAAACGCAACTCGCTTAATCAGGTCTTTAATGATTTCCGGATTTGATTCTGCGCATCCACCCATATTAATCATAGATTCTTATCCCGCACCTCTACATCAAAAAACGAGGATTGAAAGATATATTGGCAATAAGATCGCACTCATGCCTGCAGTGACACTTGCTTTCTTTGATATACGTGCATACCTCATTTCGTTTTTTATTCCTGAAGATTTGCTTTATATCGTAATTACAATCTCTCAAGTTCCCCAAGCGGTAGTCTTCCCGGCCTGTAAGCATGAATGTTTCGCACGGAAAGACATCCCCTTCGGGAGTTATCACTACGCGTATCTTCCCCGCATAACATGGCAAAAGATACCTCTGCTCTGTGTATGATTTTATGACATAATCATATACCTGGCCCCTTCTCCTGACAAACAATCTCCAAAAAGGGAACCGGAGGCGGCTCTCTTCTTTTTTTGTCTTCCCTACCAACCTTTTATATATTTCGATGTCGATTAATCTTTCTTCGCCGGGCATCGGCGAATCCCTCACTAAACTAAAAGCCAGGGTATCAGCCTGAAGTTCATCTCTGGCAAAATCATATATCTGCTCTACGTGTTCTGCGTTTGATGAAGTTACTGTAATATTGACGCCTACCACAAGATGAGGGAATCGGTCTTTTAGCTTCTTGAGCTTATAATAAGTGTTTAGAGTATCGTTAAAAGACCCCTCGACTCCTGTGAGTCGATCCCTTTTATCATACAATTCGGCAAGGGAGAGAGTGATGTTTATAACGGTATCGCCGCTATAGGCAAACATTTCTTCTACCGCAGCAATGATTTTATCAGTCATAATGCCGTTTGTGGGGATAGTGATATGCCTGGGCCTTGAATGCGCACATATGGCCTTGACAATATCGGGTAGATCTTCCCTGAGAAAAGGCTCTCCTCCTGACATAAGCACCCTGAGCAAAGGGCCGAAAGCAGAAAACATCCTTTCAATCTCAGGTAAAGACAGCTCGCGTTTCGGAACATTAAGCTCACGATAATAAAAACAATACCCGCACGCAGCGTTGCACCGGTTCGTAACAAAAAAAGTGATTTCCATCGGGAAATTCTTTACGAAGAAATATTTTATGTACGGAAGATACCCGAATCCCGAACACCGGCTCCGAACCCTCAACACCAGATTGGCGAACAAACCAGCTAGTAAGCCGGTGAAGATGACATTGAGGTCAATAATATAAAATCCTATGCTTTTCAGATAAAACCAGAAACCCTTTTGTTCAAAAAGAAAAAGGAGATACCCCTGATTCAGGAATATAAAAATAGGCAGGAAAAGTAAGACGAGAAGGAAAAAGTAGGTGCTGACCAGGCTCAATACAATGCTCGCCCAGAAAAAAGGGATAATGAAAATGGCAAGCAATTGTTCTATATTGTGGTGATCAAATCTTCGGTTCCTGACAATATTCTGTATCGCTGCCAAATTTAAAACAAACTCCATTCTGTCCGCGGATCTGATGAAATCATTCTTGAGAAGGGTTGCGAAGGTAAGTTTTTTGTCATGGACTACAGTAAGTGTATCAAGCACGTTTGCCTTGTAACCGGAAGAAAAAACCCTCCGGCCGAACTCCAAGTCCTCAACAGACGCCCTTGCATAGTTCGTATCGAACCCGCTTAGCTTTCCGAAGACGTCTTTGCGGATGGCGTACACCGCAGCATGGCAATAGTCCGCCCCGAGGTCGCGGCTTGCTTTAATCAGCCGTAAATTGTAATAGTTGGAAAAAAAATCCCGGTAAAGACAAGCGGCGTCATAGTGGCCGATAAGCGCGCTTACCTCGCCTTGTTCAAAGCCGCTATTGATCAATGAAAGGGAATCCTTCCGGACATATATATCTGAATCAATGAAGAATAACACATCCCCCTTGGCAATTTCCGCTCCAGCGTTTCTGCTATAAGCCGGCCCCTTGTTCATGTTATTTCGTATAATTTTAATTCTCTGATTTGCAGTGATATAATTTTCAACTTTTATCCGGCTCGCATCATCAACTATAATAATCTCGAAATTATCTTCGTAATCAGCCATTAAAACATTATCGACCGCGCAAAGCAACGTCCTCTCAGAATTATTTGAAATTACTATAACGCTAATAAACAATTTTTTTAACAAAATTACCTGCCCGCATTCAACAGTAAAGCGCAACACTTGAGGCAAAGTCCTTATCAGGGGTTTTATAACCCAAACACTTGTGAGGACGTTCGTTAATAAGATTTTCGACCTGTTGCAACCATTCTTTGGTAATTATAGCAAAGTCCGTACTCTTAGACAAGAAGATACGCACAAGCCTTATGACATTTTCAACAGGCCTTTTTTCCCAGCTATGAAAGGGGCTACAGAAGTACGGTTGCGTACCCAGCACTTTATTGATATCCACATGCTGGACGTTCTCTGATCCGTGATAAACTGATAAACCGCCTCAGGGCTGATGGATGCGCCTGGAATAATACCCGGCACTGTATTAGAGATTAATTCCGGTGACCAACGTAGTTTGAGTTTTTTTATGATATAGCGTTGTATGCGTTTATCGCGTATACGTTCTCGCTGTACTGAGATATGTTTGCCTTGTACGGCTCTTTGTTGTGCCCGATGGGCTAAATATACATCATATGCCGGTGATCTATTGCGCTTGAGGCAAATCGTTTTAAGCTAAACTTTCTTAAATACTTATACTTAAAATATATACCCCTATCCGACAGAGGATATCTTGACGGACTCCGATAAATTTCTTTCATTGTTTTCGATTAACACATCGCAGATATGCCCTTCTGATTTCAAAAAAGCAGAAAGTTCAGTTAGGGCTAGGGATTCATTGATACCAAAATCTTGAATAAAAAAGTATCTTCATTTATAATTATTTTTGAGGATTGCTTCCCCGGACAAAGCAACCGTCGTATAACTCCATATCAGAAATCAACTCGAATTCATCTTTATGCTCAATAAATCTCTCTCTTGAGACATTGTATGCCCCTGTGGCCTGTTTTGTCTACAAGATAATCTGCGGTCACTATTGTGGCCTTTTTGGAGAAATAGATTCCCCCGTCTTCACAGGCGAGGAGCTTCAACTGGTTTAGAAAATGCACTAAAAATAAAGTTAAATCCAATTTTTTTAGAATATATTTTAATAAATTCTGAATTAAAAAATATTTCAAAGAAAACATCATCGCAATAAATTATTTTGTTAATCTTCTCTTCAAGGTATGTAACAAGCCTGAATAAAAAACCGCGTTGCTGGCTACTAGGCGTTAACTCAATTATTATGATTTTGCCATTTTCATCCAATGTCCTTTTTATCTCTGATATCAAAACAGCTATCTTCTCTCTCGGCATATGATGAAGGACATTATTAAGTATAATAAAATCGAAAACTTTGTTTTTAAAACTTAATCTTTCGTTGCATGTAATAAAATAAGCGCCTCTGTTAATTTTCTTAGCAAAATCTATACGACTAAAATCGTGATCCAAGCCAACATAACGTATATTTCTATTGCACCGGAATGTATCTGAAAGAATCCCTTCTCCGCAACCAAAGTCTAAAATCCGCATGCACCCTATTCCCTTTCTTGTTTTTGGCAGAATAAAATGCAGAATCAAATCTTTATGCTTTGCTACCCGACGAGTAAAAAACTGTAGAAAATAATGAAGAAATAAGAAAGTCATCTTTTTACTAGCACTAATTTTTGTAAAAGAAAAGTATTAATTGCAGAGGTTTTTTATAATAATGTAATAAAACGATTTGATAATCTTTAAAAAATTTATTTTCCGCAGAAACAAAATATTCATCATTATTTTTATAATTCGCTTCGGTGCAAAGTGGCAGTAAAGATAAGAAAAGATGTAAATTTTTCTTAACTTAGCAGCTGGGATTTTGGAAAGCTCAAATTTAAAACCATAATTAAAATTAAAATGATCCCAATTAATCAATTGTTTATTTTTGCTATTATATATATCTTCAAAAATCGCAGAACCCGGGAAAGGAATCAACGGAGTGAATATAATAAAATCCAATCCCGAATTGCGGGCGAAATTAATGGTCTCCCAAATCGACTGTTCGGTATCTGTGGGCAGGCCCAAAATAAAAAATCCGAGAGTTTCTATGCCGCATCTACGGATTAATTCTATCTTTTCTTTAATTTGAAACTTTGAAATCGGCTTTCTTATCTGGCTTAACAGGCGTTCGCTAAATGATTCTATCCCAAAACTCAGCTGATAACAACCGGATGCCTTAAAATACCCGAGCAGCTCTTCATTAATGGTAGAAAGCCTCAATCCAACTGCCGTCCTCCAAGAAATATTTAATTTTCTTATCGTCATTTCTTTACAGATATCAATAGCATGCTCGGGTGACTCAGAAAATGTATCATCGTAAAAGTTAATTTCTTTTACATTGTATTTTCTTATTAAATATTCAATCTCATCTACCACATTGCTGGCCGAGCGCCTTCGAAAAACTCTACCGTGAATAACGTGCGTAGAGCAAAAAATACAATGGTGAGGGCATCCCCGTGAAGTCAAAATAGGCGCCACCGGTGTTTTTGCGATGAAGATGTGTCCGATGGTTTCATTATAACTATTTATAGGCAAAATACCTCGGTCCGGAAAAGGAAGCCTGTCCAAATCAAGAACCAAATTACAGCCCGGGTTAAACTTCAGGCTATTGCCACTCCAATATGCCAATCCTTTAATATCGTCAAAAGATGCGCAGCGCTCTCCAGCTCTTCTGATTATCTCGGGCATAACCAACTCAGCTTCACCAACTACAGCAAAGTCAGCATGCATATCTTCCAGGCTGTATGCAGGCAGAGCTGAAACGTGAGGCCCTCCAATTATTATCTTTGCCATGTCAAACTCATTGCGTAATATACGTATCATCTCTTTTATCGCATTATAAAAACAGCTGTAAACTGTAAAACCTATGAAGTCGGGATTGCTCTTTTTTACCTCCTGCAGAAATAATTTTGCAGAATAAGGCCGCTTGGAATAATCAAATATCTCTACATCGTAGTTACGCTCTTTTAAAACAGCCGCTATATAACATAATCCAAGCGGATATGTAGCGGATATAGATTCTATTTGGGGGGAGGATATAAGCAGTATTTTTAACTTCATTTTTATGCTCGTTTATTCTGTATAAATCCAAAACCAAATTTAAAAATAGTCATAAATCCGCGGAACAACATATTCCATTGTCTGCTTTTTACGATATCGAATAAGCATCTAATTAGCGCAGAGGGGCGTAGATAAAATTCAAGAAACGCTTTTTTTCGTATCCACAAGAGCATTTTTCTAGACAGGCTTTCTGTCTCGAACACTGGTTCACCGTGCCATGTGTATTTAGACCAATCGTACGTTGTTATGAATCCTTTTTCGGATAGTCGATTAAAACATTTTGTTCCCGGCAGGGGCAAAAGAAATAAAAAAGTAGCGTAGGTGGGGTTTATAATTTTAGATAAATTAATTGTTTTTAATATACTTTCTTTATCATCTCCTTCGTTTCCAATGATAAATGTGGCCCATTGGTTAATGCCGCTTTTCCTAAGCATCTTAAAAGCGGTAATAATAGTCGATGTGGTAACTGCTTTATTGCATTTGGATAAAATGGTATCATCGCCGCTTTCCACTCCAATCTGGATCTCGACACATCCTGCCGATTTCATTTCTGCCAGCAATTCCGAAGATAAACAATCTGCTCGGGCATGACAAATCCATTTTAGCTCGGGAAAGTATTTTCTTTTAGTTCTGCAAAACTCATAAACTCTGGCAGCATTTACTGTGAAATTGTCGTCATGTATAAATAAAAGGGATGTTTTATATTTACCAACTAACTCTCCAATTTCCTGGAAAACATTATCCAAACTCCTGAACCTTACTTCTCTTTTCCAGATGAGTTCACTCATGCAAAAGCTACAATTATAACTGCAGCCCCGGGAAGTGATAATAGTCCTGTAATGGGTATTTTTTAAACGATATGGATAGATATGAATATACCTATACTGAGAATACATGTCCATGGCAGGAAACGGCAGTTTATCTAAGTTTGGAATAAGCTTTTTTTCATTCGTTTTCACTGTCTTTCCATTTTTTTTAAAAGCGACTCCGGGAATTTTTTCGAATGACAATTCATCTGGGAAATTATCTACTAACTCGGCAAAGGTCTGTTCGCCCTCGCCAATTACACAGATGTCAGCAACATCTAAATTCTCATATGGCAATGCAGTTATATGAGGCCCTCCTAATACTACAAGGGTATTCTTAAGCGTATTTTTACTTTTTGCCGCAAGCTTCCTGGCATATCCAGCTGTCAATGTTGTTACGCTTATTCCTATAATATCTGGATTAAACATCTTCGCATATTCTAAAGTCCGGTCCGCATCCGCATCCAAAAAGGCAGCGTCATATATTTTAACTTCAGCTGCGCAGCGCGCCCTGATATACGAAGCTATGTATCCCAGGCCTAGGGGGGGGCTGTTTGTAATTTACGAACGATGAAAACAGTCCGGGACAGTATGAAAAATTTGGATTCACCAATAGAATTTTTTTGGACATACAATTATTATTTAGAAATTATGCTTGAATATAATTTACAATGCAAAAAGATAAACATCTATCTTATTGTCATGCCAATGCTTTAGTAAGGATAGCTTCTGTTTTAGAGAAACTACATAATTATTTAACGCCGTTATACTTGCTTGCGGAAAACCATAATAATCTTCATGCGGAATTATAATGAAGATTCTGCGAAAAGTTGATCTTAGTGCATTAATATCACTTAATTTTATTTGACACACCCTTGCGTATTTGCTATAAAACGAGACACCGTTAAACTCAAAAGAATATTTGAACCAATCTACCGGCATTCCCACAAGATCATTATCTCGTATTTCTTGAGCTATGTAATCAACTGATTTTTTATATGCAGGCGCTGTATATCCAAAACTTACCTCGGGTAATGAAAACAAATTACAGATGACTATAAAAATTGATAAAAAACACCCGATAACTTTTGTGTATAACTTTTTTTCTATTATTAAGAGGTATAGGCCATAACAATACATCATTACTATAAATGGAACGAGCCATACAAAATGCCTGATATTAAAATAAAGTCTTCCAGTAGCATTAAACATACCTAGAAGAAAAAACAGCTGGTAAAAAAAGGCAGTGATAAATAAACATAGTAACAATAACGCAAACGGACGATTTGCTCGATAAATTCTAATTAAGGCAATTATCGGTATAAGAATGGAAAAGAAAAGAGGTATTCCATGTAAAGGTAAGCCAAAGATTATTTTTGCGGAACTATTCAGGATTGTCCCCAAATATTCACTTTCTAAGTAGAAACTATTAATCCAATTATCGGTAAATACAAATGTATTATTGAAAAGGGTTAGATAAATTATCGGGCTTGCCACTATACCTATAAAGTTAAAAATAATTAGTGACTTAATAAATGATAATTTAATCTGCATTGAAGTTATTTCACGCTTATATATAAGTATAAGGATTGTTAAAAATTGAGAGAAAATAACACATAGCGCTAAATAATGAGTGAGTAGTGAAATAATGTTCACCAAAATATATTTCGATAAGCTGCTATTAGTTTTAACAATGAAATTCTGCCAAAAATAATAATAGCTTAGTACAGCTAAAAAACAAAAAAATGCATATGGTTCAATGCGCCTAGAATAAAAATAAAATAAACTATGAATACATAAAAAAATAAATATCGCATGCGATAAATATGGCCTTTGAAATATTTTTAGTGAAAACAAATATAGCAAATATCCAGTAATCAATCCAAGGGATACAGAAAAGAGCCGTAAGATAGTATAGTTGTATGTTATATTTTGAAATGGCATCAAAAAATTCAATAGAAAGGGATAGAGTGGTTGATGAGCAGTTATTAACATAAGCTCGACTCTATTTAAAAAATTTTGGGCAATAAAACTTCTGGCGATCAATATACTATGTGCTTCCATCGAATCGATATCATTTCTTTGTAGATTCAAAGTCAACCAAAAAAAAGCAAGAATTACCAGTATTATCATTAAAAAAGACCTATGCGCAGGTGGCTTAGCTATAGAGTAACTAATCATAATTTTATTTATTTCTTTTGCTTGCAGTTTTCTATTTATACAATATAAAGCTATCGCATTAAGAAAAAAAATGGCAGTAATTAACATTAATATTAATGGGGAATTGTAATATCTCGATATTTTTGTTAAAACTAGATAGTCGTGCATGGATAGCATAGATTTAATTATTTTTATGAAGCCCATGCGAAAATAAGCTAAAAAACCCGGAAAACAAATCTTTTATGCTGATTGTCCGTATCTTGAATAGCTGCCGGAAGATGATTTCCGGCCGTAAATAGAAATCCCTGTGTCCCTTCCGCTGCATTTCAATCAGCTCTTCCGGTTTCATGTTTCCCGGGACATATACCAATTCTTTTGGGTTAGTATTAAAAGTGGTGAAGTTTTCCCAATCCTGCCTTTTCAATTCTCCCGTCCTGGTCAAGTCCTCATAAAGCTGGCTTCCCGGGAAGGGGACGGTAATGGCAAATTTTGCAAAATCCAAATCTATCTGCTTGGCGAAATCGATGGTTTGCTGCGTCATAGCTCTCGTTTCTCCCGGCAATCCTATCATAAAAACGCCTGCTACTGATATATCTTCTTGCTGGGTAAGCTTGATAATCCTTTTTACATAATCTACGGAGAAACCTTTTCCAATGTTATCCAATAACGCCTGAACTCCGGATTCCAAACCATACATTATCCTTCTGCAGCCGGCCTGCCGCATCGCCTTTAAGAGCTCTCTGTCCATCCTGTCAATCCGTGTCTCGCATGTCCATACAATTTTATTATGCAGCTTCCGCCTGACCATCTCTTCGCTAAATTCCAGCCCGACTTTCTTTGACAAAGGAAAGATGGGGTCGACAAATGAGATCTGTTTAACCGGAAAGTTATGTATTACATATTCAATTTCATCCGCGATCTTTTTTGGATCTCTTTCTCTGTATTTAGTCCCCGTATTGGGCAGAGAACAAAACCTGCACCGATAGGGGCAACCCCGGGAACCCAAAATGCTTAATCCGGGCTTCTTGACATCCATAAATGGCAGAAACGCATATTTTGTGAACGGGAACAATTGCCATTGCGGATAGGGTAGCTCATCCAAATTTTCTATGAGCTCTCTGGGGGGCGTATGCACTATCTTCCCGTCCTGCTTAAATGAAATTCCTTTTACCTGCGCAAGATCTGCGCCGCTGGCTACCGCCTTAGCCAACTCTAACATCGTATATTCACCCTCACCGTGGACAATTACATCCACGGCTTCCTTCTTTAATATATCCCCGGCAAATACGACGGCATGGATATTCCCTAAGACTATCAAGATTTTACTGTCGTAGCTTTTGATAGCCGCTGCGATAGAAAAAGTTATTGGCGCTGAAGGCGTCAAGCAGGATATCCCTACAATATCGAACTTTTTCTTTTTTATTACGCTAAGAATACCCTTGGCCCCTAGCCGCAAGACAAAATCATCGATTATTTCTATCTCTATGCCGTTCTTCACCAAGACCGACGCGATGTAAGCCAACCCTATGCTGGGCATGGGTTCCATAAACCTGGTGAAACTGCCGAATTTCTTAAATTCAAATTGGGGATTTATAAGTAATACTCTCATGCGTTTATTCGAAGATCATTTATAAATTTTGCCAGAAATAAGTTTTTTAGAAATTGTGGAGATGGTAGCGATATATTCATTTATCTGGTTCTGATCGGAAGATATAACCTCATGAGCCTATCTTTCGTAATAATCACAGCTTGCGCATGCAGAAATGCAATCATTTTTTTTGAAAAACTCGATGAAACCATCTAGCTTCCTATTATCAATATATATATCGAAATCTTATCTTTGGCAAAATACCAATGGTAATAATCAGCTATCGTACCATTTTGGCTTTACTAACTTCGTATATTCCTTTACGTTAAGCGGGAGGACAAATCTCCCGAATGAATCGATAAATATTTTCACGGCTACCAATAGCCACCAAATATACATATTTCTCTTAATCCTGAAGGGGCTGCATAACCCTTTGATGATCCAGGGGAAGGAAATGAATTTTCTGCTGGCCAAATAGACCAGATCTTCGATTTCCTCCCTGGAAAGATTTGTGCCAGAAGACATGACCGGAGTAGTCCAATCATAATAACTGAAATCCTTGATTTCTAACCATCCTTTTTCCTTTGCTTCCCGCCACGCCTCAGTCCCCGGCACGGGAGTCATGGGATGGAATGCCGGATAATCCGCGCATATCTCCTGGGCATAGTTAACCTGTCTTAATAGCGATTCCCGGGTTTCACCTCTTATGCCGACTATAAAAGTAACCTGCCTAAAAACTTGCGGATATTTATTCTTCAGGATGAGCAGGCATTCCTTGACCATATCCCGCGAATAGCAGTTTTTACCGATGCTTCGCAACTCTTCGTTGCTCTCCCTCTCCGCTCCGATGCATATATGTGACATCCCGGAATCGACCAATTTTTTCAATATCCCGGCTTTTTCGTCGCGAAGCATAAAATCCGCCCTCATAAAGGCGAACCAGCCGATTTTAATGTTCTCTTTGATCAACGCTTCGGCAAATTCTTCATTCCAACTCTGACTGATATTCCAGGAGTCATCCACAAAGACCAAGAACCTCTTGTTATATTTATGGTACAGCAGGCGTATTTCCTCGATGGTCCGCCCGACACTTTTGGTCCTCCATTTCGGATGCGGTTTGACTTCCCCATTCTCTAGCTTGCGCTCAGCCATCTGCACCCACCAGACGCAGAACTTACACCTATCAATGCAACCCCGGCTATGATGGATAGTAGCCCCCCCGGGTGAGAAAAGGAATCTCGATTTTCCATATTCGCGCATCGGCATAAGTTCGTATGCGGGAATGGGGAGTTTATCCAAATCCTCAATCAATGGCCGCGGAGGCGTTTCAATTATTTTATTATCCTGCTTAAAAGCAATGCCTCTGACTTTCATAAAATCAGGCTTTGGTTTTTCCAGTTCTTTTATCAGCTCCAAAAGAGTATATTCCCCTTCTCCTTTCACGATAAAATCAATGGGGGAACTCGACAAGCTCTCTTGAATAAGATTGGAAAAATGAGCCCCCCCTGCTATTGTAATTACCTTAGGGTTAACTTCTTTGGCTGTCTTTAAAACCCTCATTGCCTCATGAGAATAGAGGGACTCACTATCCCCAATCCCTACGACATCCGGATTTTCTTTTTTAAGCAAACTCCTTAAACTATTCCACCCCATCTTGACAGGGGCGCAGTCAATTACCCTCACCTCTATGCCGGCTCTTTTTAATACTGCCGCCAGACAAGCAAGAGACTGAGGCATAAGAAAATTATCGTACTCATTTATAAACGGCCAATAATAGCGAGGACCCCTAATGAGAAAGACTTTCATATGTACTTACCTTTTTCTCCCGACTGCCACCCATGCCCTCGCTAAATTCTTAAGCACGGGATCATTTTGGCATAATTTCTCGATTTTGAGGACCCTCGTTTTATAATTCTTATTGTCCAGTTTATCAACATCTATTAGCCCCTGAAAAATACCATCGGTAACATAATGGGAGCCAAATACGCCTATAACGTCAATTCCACACTCCTCTAATAATCGTTTTAACGACGCTGGAGTATAATAATGTACATATAAGTGATTTTTCTTATATAATAAACCATCCTGAACAATTGCGGATAACTTATCAAAACGAACGTTGGGATCAGAAAGCATTCCCCCGTATTTTCCTTCAACAGAAATTATGATCAGGCCGTTTTTCTTTGTCACCCTCACCAGTTCCTTTACTACTTCTTTGGGGCTATTGCAATAACATATCAACTCTATTGCCAAAATGGCATCAAAGCTCGCGTTAGAAAACATTGGCAGATTAGCCACGTTGCCCCAATGGACATCGAATTCTGCCCCTTTTTCTCTTCCTAAATACTCTAATGCCTTTTTAAGGGCCTTTTCAGATGAATCCACCAAATTTACCTTAAAGCCCCTCCTTACCAACTCAACAGAAAATCTTCCGATTCCGCATCCGGCATCCAAAATAACGCTTTCTTTAGGCAGTGTATTTAAAAATGGCCGCATCAAACCAAAATAGATTTCTTTTTCAAAACTCTTCAGTTTAAAGAGATCCGAATCGCGGTTTAAAAAATCAAAACTATCCGGATAAATATCCCACTCCTTTTCATACGCTACGATGTTCCATAGGCCGGGCTGCCTTTTGCAGATCCCGGCAATAGGGGTTCGTTTGCCATACAGATCTTGCAATATCGGATCTTCTCATGGCAACTTTAAATAAACAATGCCCAATGCTTCTAATTTCATTACTTTCTTTACTACATAATTCACTTCTTTTTTAAGCAGCTTTGCTAAATCACCGACACATTTTGTCTTATCGCCAATAGGCAGTATTGTCGAAGTTTCTTTGTCAAGTATGATATCCCCGCGAGAGGTCCTGGCAATTGATCTTTTGCTCTGATTAATTAATTTTGCCTTCGGAATGATCTTTGCTTTTCTTATTGACATGTTAGTAAGGCAATGCGCTAAAATTGCTGGAAAAATAAAGCGGCATGAGGTACCTTTTGGGTAAAATTATTAACCCAAGAGGAACCCTTTCCTCATAACCCAAGGAGGCCATCATGCTAAAGAAAAGGATACCACCGACAGAGAAGATAAACAAGGAAATTATGGAACTCGTTCAAAATCTCAACGGTCATAGCAACAACCAAGAACTATCAGGCAAGCTTGAACAATTAAGCATGCGTAAACTCGTCCAGCAAAAATAAGACTTGACCTGTTAATAATAGCTCTTTATAATAAAGACATTCAGTATTATTGCAAAAGGAGAAACAATGATATTCTGGAGACCTGTACCGATTAAACCACGAAAACCCCGTTAATCTGCCTAACTGCAATTTTAAACAAGCGTACCGCTCTCAACATGCTGCGGCTATTTGCGCTAGCCTGACTTCTTGAGTCTTATCCAACCAGCAAAAAGGCCGCCAAGAGAAGAAATAAAATTAAATATTTGTTTTTACTCATCTGGTTCCGGTACCGGTCTTCTTACATTCCCGGGTTAAAATCCCGGCTATATACCTCATATCCTCTTGCTTTAGCCGCGGATAATTCGGGATCTGCAAGCTTACCCTGACCGCTTCAGAGGCAGATACACAGTCACTCTCCTTGCCGTCGATCGCCGAACAATCGCGCATGATATGCTTACCCGTATCTATGCCTTTACGCAATAACTTCTTCGCCAGGCCTGACGTGTCCTGAGTTAATACCACAAAAAAATAATACGTCGGCCGAAGAGTCTCTCTGTCTTTAAGCGTATCTATCTTGCCTTCGATAAGGCTCATCAGCAAGCCGGCATTGCGCCTGCGGCTTTCATTTTCCGTATCGATATTGCTTAGTTGCCTGATCCCCATCAATGCCTGCATGTTCGTATATTTTACCCCGGATACCCCGGATTTGACTGCCGGTTTCACAGTCTTGTTGTAAATATTTATCAGATCCTTATCAAAAAAAGACAAGAATAAGAGCCAAGGGAAAACGATCATTAAGAAAAATGGAGGTGAAGTCAACAAAAATAAACCGTAAGAAATAAGAACCTTCTTCAAAATTGCGGCAGGAGCCGGATAATCAAAATGTGCTGATTTTTTTTTAATCTGGGCATACAACACCTGGTCATTGGTTGTGATCATGCCTCCGCCGAACGTATTAAAAGGCTTGGTTATCCCAAAGCTGAAATAGGCGGCTCGGCCGAATGAACCGACCCGCCGTCCATTATATTCTGCTCCGATCGCATGGGCACAGTCTTCAATAACAACCAGGCTGTGCTTCTTTGCTATTTCCGTTATTTTTGCCAAATTACAAGGCCGGCCGAAAATATGGGTAGCCAGGATCACTTTGGTCCTGGAGTTGATTTTCCCTTCAATGAAGTTAGCATCGATATTGTGGGTATCTCTCTCAATATCTATAAAAATTGGCGCCAAGCCTAAGCTTTGAATCACTTCCGAGACGCTTTCATCTGTGTAGGCAGGGAGCATAACTTCATCATTCTTATTCAGCGATAACGCATCGAGTACCAGAAACAAACCCAATCTACCCGATGCTACCGCAATAGCATACTTGGTTCCAATATATTTACTAAACTGCTCTTCAAATTGTTTGATATAGGGCCCCTCCTTGATTCTCCGTTGAAGAATTAAGCTTAGAATGTCTTTCAATTCCCCTCTATAATGAGCAATATTTCTTCGTGCTATCACTCTCATACAAATCCTTTCGTGAATACACTCTGTAAATAAGCTGCCATTATAAACTGACTATCGCTAAAAAACCCTGCCAGTACCTATATACGTCAGAGAAGTTCCTGATCTTACACAGCTGGCTTAAGATGTAACTCGGCCTAAGATAAAAAGATCTGTGCGCCCGTGAAGAAGACTTGCGAATCTGATTTTCTCCCAACCCCTTTGATACAAAAGGTAAGTGCATATATTTTGGCAAATTTAATTGGCAATAATGCTGGTAGTTTTCATGCAAAAGCAGGCCTTCACTGCTAATTTTGTTAAAAAGTTCTGTACCGGGAAAAGGTATAAAAATATGAAAGTTAACGATATCTGCGGGAAGCGTCTTGGCAAAATCAATTGTTTTTTGGATAGTCTTCTCTGTTTCTCCCGGGAGGCCAAACATAAATGATACCTTAACGTTCATACCGCATGCTTTTGCGCGCAGCACAGCGTCTTTGCATTCCTCCAGCGTTATATATTTCTTGATTCTTTTCAATATGGCAGTATCTGCGTTTTCGATACCGAATCCAATCTGCCAACAGCCAGCTCGTTTCATTATCTTTAAGAGATCGAAAGAAAGGTTTTTTACATGGACACGGCACGTCCAAGGGATTTTCATATTTCTCTTCAATATCTCTTCACAAATATCTATAACCCGCTTCGGATCCACATTAAAGGTATCATCGTTAAACTTTACTTCTTTTACCCCGAACCGCTTCATCAACATTTCTATTTCATCTACTACATTTTTTGGAGAACGCGCGCGAAATAACTGGCCAAAAACTTTTCGGTCACAAAATGTGCATTGATAAGGACAGCCTCTAGAGGTCATAATCTGAGCATAGGGCATTTTCCTGACATTCCCCGGCATTGGATGGTATATGGATAGGGGTGGAAATAAATGAAATGCGGGAAAAGGCAAAGAATCTAAATTATCTATGTAAGCCCTCCTGCCGGTAGAAATTAACTCGCCATTTTTTCTATACATTAATCCGCTAATGCCAGAAAAATCACTTGATGCGTTTCTAACCCGTTGCGCAATTTCTAAAAATGAATACTCCCCTTCTCCTAAAACTACCACATCAAAGGGGCCGTTACGCATTGTCTCTTCAGGTAAAGCCGTAACATGCGGCCCACCTATCATAATCAAGGAATGCGGCAGGACAGCCCTGGCATTCCGGGCGGCTTTTATGGCGCTATCAATAGAAATGGTGGTAGCCGTAAAACCGATGATGTCGGGCTTTTCTATCGCCAGATCCTTGCACAAATCATCGTGGGTCAGGCTTAACGGAGGGCAATCAACTATCTTTACAACAAAACCTTCTCTTTCCAGAAGCGCGGCGATATACCCAATCCCTAACGGAGGGAGAAGGTTAACAATTACCTTCATCTTTCCAGCTGCTTCCTGTCTCGTAAGAGGAGGATTAACGAGAAATATCTTCATATTTGCTGAAAACACTCTTTCATTATTACATTCGCAAGATTCTCTGCTATTGGCCTAATCGCTTGTAAAGATTGCGCGTCACTGTTGAATGCGGCTTTTTGATAGTTTAGCTGTTTCGGAAAGTTTGGCTATTATATCCTTTGTCAACTCTTCAGACAGCGTCCCCATTCCGCAGCTCGGGGTAAGGAGTGAATTCGAAATTATCAAATTTCTATCTATAAATTTTTTCTCCAAATTATCTATCTGCGAACTAAATTTTTTAAAAAGGCTGACGCCTGTTTCTTTCAATATGGCATCAGAGGTGGGCGCAATGCCCCACGCCAGATATCCCCCTCTTTTTAAAAATCCCTCTATGTCTTTAGAATAAAGCGCAAGGTTGTCCGCATACAGATACGCGTCAAAATTTATAATATCCGCCTTTGTCCCTGTAATGACTGACCAGTCTGTATTGCCGCAGCAATGTATCCCCGCCATTGCGCCTTTTGAATGTATCCCGCCTATGATAGAATCCAGCATTGATATCACGTCTTCTCTTTTTATATTCACAAAACTTGAGCCAAAACTCGCAAGATAAGGCTCGTCTATAAATATTATGATATTTCCGGCCACTCCCTTTAATTTATCAATCTGCCATAGGGCCTTCATCTCCAACAATTTAACAAACGCTTCTCTAATCCCGTCATCATAAATAATAGGCCTGCCTTTTTCATCGGTCACGCCGAGGCCAAAACTCACAGGCCCCGTAACATGCCCTTTGGCATAAGCCGGTTTATATTTCCTTGCCGCCTTGATAAACGCATAAAACCCTTCTGCATGTCCCTGGGTAATACCGAATTGATCGAAGTTTCCTGAAATATATGCCTCATATATACCGGCTATCTCTTCGCTCAAATCCCCGGAATTATCGATATGAATAGTCCTTTTTTTCTCGTCCACAATCAGTCCGGGCAGGCCCTGGCTGAACTGGGTATACATATTTTCTTTGAAGCTTTTCTTGGGAAGCTGGGGCCAAAAAGGCACGTCAAAGCCCTTGAAAACCATTTCCACGCTTTCGGCTGCGTCAATATACGGCAGGCTGCCTATACCCAGTGTAAGAAATTTGCCATTAATTTTCATAATAACCTATTTTAACACCTTGCTCAAAAACGGTCAACCTTAGTATATTTTATCTACCAGTTCTGGTGAGGCTTTCGAAAAAACGCTCGTCCTGCGGCAGCTGGGGTCTGAGGCGCATTAGAAAAATTTCGGCAAGAGTCCGCAAGGAATTACGGCGAAGTTTTTATACTGTCAAGACTACCTTCGGTATAAAAAATGAGCTGTAAGCCGTAGCGGACGGCGAAATTATTTCAGCGCCGAACGGCCCCAGCTGGCGCACGACACCGTGCCCGCTCGAATCGGCGAGGTTTTTCTCAAACCTCGTCAGAGCTGGCAGATTATATTTATATGCTAAAATGCCCGAATTTAACCCCTGCGAAAAACTCAGCTAAGAAGAATATTATATTCGCGAGCGCATTATTGAAATAAGAAATAAAACCCCCCATAAAAGGTATCCACCCAAAAACAATAAAACACATGCCGCCTATCATTAAAACAAACATCAGCGGCACTATAAATATATTTGAAATAATTGCGATAGGCGTAGCCATCCTGAAATAGTATAAAATAAACGGGAATGTGCCAAGCGTAGCGGAAACCGAAACGCTAAAAGGTTCCAATAGATATTTTCTCAGATAAAAATTCCACTCCTTTTTCACAAACAGCATAAATTTAGGCGTAAGATATATCATTGACAGAACCGCTATAAATGAAAGCTGAAAGCCTATATTAAAAATATCTTTCGGGTTTACTATTAATATAAAAAGCGCCGCTGCTCCCAGCGAATTATACCCGTCCACCTGCCTGCCCAATAATATGCCTGTAAGAAAAACAATGCACATGACAGTCGCCCTTACAACAGACGCGCTAGAGCCTGTCAATAACATCAGAAATACCAGGAATAACATGGTAAGCGCATAGGAAATTTTTCTTTTGAGCCTTATCAGCTTAAAAAAATATAAAAACGCAGCTGCTATCAATGCCACATGTAACCCGCTTATCGCAAGTATATGCATGGTTCCTGAATTTCTAAATGACTCATTCAATTTCTTTGGAAGCTCGGAACGATCTCCCAATAGTATTGCCCTTAAAAAAGCCCCGCTTTCAAGCGGCATCTTTTCTAAAAATTGATTTTTAATTTTATCGCGGATTAGATACGCATAACGGATAACAGGATTTGAATTATAGTTATGAGATAATAATGTTATATTCTTTTCTGATGCGCTTATAATGGCGAATATATTCTGGCGCTCCAGGTATTCACGATAATTGAAATCTTTTCTCTTTGTCATTGCGAGGAGTCCGCCATGCTTTTTGGCGGACGATGAAGCAATCTCAGAGATTGCTTCGGTGCGGAGTTTACGCTGAGCGAAGCGAAGTGCCCTCGCAATAACATCTGCAGGTGGTTTCTTTATTGTGCCTTTTACAAGCAGCCTATCCCCGTACTGATAATCCTTTTCCGTCTTTATATTGATCAATACCAGGCCGGTTATCTTTAAACCGTCTATGCTCTCTATTTGAAATAAATACCTCGAACCAACCTTGCCAAAATAAACCCTTCTTGTTTCTGCCGGGCTTTTTATAATTCCGATTATCTCTGAGCTGATCCTGTTTTCCCCCAAAAAATACTTTATATGAGCATTTGGAAATATATTAGAGTTCAGATATAAAAGCGCGCCCAGGGAAATTATAGACAAAAATAAAAATATTCTTGAGATTTTTATAAATTTTAAAGATATGACAGTGGCTAAAATAAAAATCAGGGTGGATGTAAACGCCTGGGTAAGATTTAATAAATTTGACAAAGATGCCGCTGAAAGTATGCCTAAAATAAAGAAGACGGATACTATGAGAAGCGGCCTCTTCGTCATTCTTCGGAAGGAGCGGGTAAGCTTTCTTCCATTGCCTTCAAATCTTCCTCTGTTAATATGCTGATAAAATTTGCTATTATATTTTCATCCTGCTGGTTGAAAATGACATTTACAGTATCGCCTATATTTATGTCTGGGAAACTCATGACAGTCGATTTCTTTATCACAGGCGTAGTTTTAGGATTGATTTTTATTTTCAAGGTTTCGTTAAAAATTTCGTCCTTTACTTCTATCCACGGAAGGCCGTCCTTTTCTGAGCCTCTGCTTATAACCTTCCCGATGGAATTACCGATAATTGGTATCTGAGGCAATTCTGTCGGGACATTTGTGTTTGGCAATATTGCCTGAGCCGGGGAACTCTGATAATTAGTCTGTATAGTAGCAGGCTGATAGTTGGGAGGAAATGAAGGCGGGGTAATAGCTGTAGGCGGAATAAGAGGCGCTGTAATTTGAGGAGAAGGCGTAGGAGATATCCCCAGTTGCGATAAAGGCACAACAGGCGGAAGTATCGGCCTTTGAGGCTGTTGATTTTGATAAATCTGCTGCTGTTGTTGAGTTTGCGCAGACTGAATGCCAAGCCTTTCCTTGTCATCTAAAGAATAGACGGCGGAATATGTTAAATTTAAAAAAATGAGTAAAAAAACAGCCTCTTTAAAAAATCTCCTCATCCGCATCACTCTCCTTTTTTTACTGATCTATCCGCTGGTTTCCTGATGCCTTCTCTTTCCGCTATGGCCAATATATCCTTTGCCGCGTATTTTAATAACCTGGTCCCATTTTTAATCAAACCCACGGCTATATCTTTTTTCTCTAAAGAAAATAATAAAAGCCCTGCCCTTATTTTTTTAAACGCCAATAAAATAGCCTTATACTGTTTTGACATGCTGGGAGGGCATTCCATGAAAGACAACTGGCCTATGGATATATTGAGGCGCTTAACGCCTTCTTGCATAGGCAGGGTGTTAAACCCTATCCCTCTTATTGTAATGTCCACATTTGTAATAATGGGAGATACCTCTTTTATATAAGCAACGATATCTTCTTTGCTGTCACCGGCCTGGCAAAAATTAACTGAAATCAAAAATATCGCAGCCCCAAAAACTGCTACAAAGTATCTTATTCTATTCATAAAAAATTGCGCGGCTTTATTGCCTTACTTTATAATATACTCCACCAGCTTTATATTAAAATCCTCTATATCTTTGAAGTCCTTAGCGTAAACAACAGAAATAACGTCTTTAAAGGCTTTATCCTTAAGTATAAGATCGCAGAATTTTCTGAATTTTTCCCTGCCATATTGCGCTATCAAAAACTCCACTAATTTTTCCGACTGCGCATAAAAAAGCTCCCTCGTTTCCTTCCCTTCAGGATAAACGGTTATGCGCAGAAGATCCCCCAAGAGTATGTGCGTGCCCCGTTTTATGCTTTTTGTAAGAAGTTCGTTTGAAATGCTGGTTAGGTTTGCTTCATAATTTGCCAGGCCCTCGTTCAGCCATAGCGGTATGGTATTTTTGCCTGCAATATCTTTAAAAATAAGGTGGGTCAATTCATGAGGGAATGTTAAGGCCAGGTATCCATCTGATATGGCGCATAAAAACATCTCTTTTTCTCCGTAATTAGGGACGAAGCCTCCTATCAAATCAGAATTGAATCCTACGCCTTTCAAGAAATCCTTCCACTTATCAGTGCTCTCAACTATAAACACCTGGCACTTTTTATCCCACTTCAGATCTTTCTCGTATCCCAGGTCATAAACAATCTTTTCGAAATAATATTCTGCCTTGTCTCCCACTATCTTAGCCTGGCTAAGATCCCTGTAAAATATTGAAAAATGTTCGCTTTCGCGTAAAAACCAGTTCCCCTTGGACAATAATTTTTTAGCACTATTTGACCTTGCCGTATCCTTATCGCCCTTTAACACAAATTTTTTTTCATCCGCTCCTTTATCCGCATCTCTGGCAAGGCCTGCGACCTGAAGCCTTTCTTTCTCTTCGGGAGTCACCCATTTGTCCTTATATTTAACAAGTCCTTTTTCTAACTGTTCTTCTTCAAAGGCATCTTTTGCTATCTCTTTAACCTCTGATTTGTTCTTTCCAATGCCCCACTCCTCTTCCAGTTTTGCATGCTGCCCTTCGGTTTCCTTATCTATGCTTTTTACATCATCTTTGGAAAATGTAACCTTAGCCCCGGGATTTATTTTTAACTCCACAGATTTATCGGTTTCTTTTGTAATAATACCCCTGAGCCTGTTGCCGTTTTTTAAATAAACTATATCGGCAAAAATTTGTTGCGTGAAGAATAAAAATATAAAGCTAATAAATAAAATTATTTTTTTAAACATAGCCCTATTACACTACCAGATTTACCAGCTTGCCTTTTACAATTATAATCCTTTTAGGCGTTCTGCCTTCCAGCCATTTAATAACTATCTGGTCTTTTAAAACTAACTTTTTAATTTCATCCTCGCCTGCCGCGGAAGGCGCCTCTATCTTTGACCTCAGCTTCCCGTTTATCTGGATAGGAAATTCGATTGTATTCTGGCTCAATGCGTTTTTATCATACATAGGCCACTCGGCATTAAACACGCTTTCTTTATTGCCGAGTTTCTGCCACATTTCTTCAGCAACATGCGGGACAAACGGCGCCAATAAAATTACAACTGTTTGAATAGCTTCTCTTAGTTCCGGGCCACAGGCTTCAGGTTTCAGGCCAATATAATCATAGGTTTCATTAACAAGTTCCATTATAGCACTAATTGCTGTATTAAAATGAAAAGTTCCTTCCATGTCTTCTGTAACCTTTTTAATCGTGGCATGGGTTTTTCTTTTTAAGTCAGAGCCTTTTTCATCAAGCTGACGGCTGATGGCTGATGGCTGATGGCTATCTTCCATCAGCCTCCATACGCGATTTAAAAATCTCCACGCCCCTTCCACTCCTCTATCGCTCCATTCCGCGTCTTTTTCAGGCGGGCTTATAAAAAGCGTATAAAGCCTTACTGTATCTGCCCCGTATTTTTCTATCAGGCCGTCCGAACTTACGACATTTTCTCTTGATTTTGACATCTTTATGCCGTTCTTGGTGATCATGCCCTGGGTAAAAAGTTTGGCAAACGGCTCTTTAAAACCGATATACCCCATGTCGTATAAAACCTTGACTATAAACCTTGAATATAATAAATGCAGTATCGCGTGTTCCACCCCTCCTATATACTGGTCAACAGGGAGCCATTTATTTACAAGCTCTTTATTAAAAGGCTTTTTATCTTCTTTCGGAGAAAGATATCTCAGAAAATACCAGCTGGAATCCACAAACGTATCCATTGTATCTATCTCGCGCCTGGCACCTCCGCCGCATTTAGGGCATTTTACTTTTACAAATTCGGGCGCGTTTTTAAGCGGGGATTCCCCGTGCGGTTTGAATTTAATATTCTTTGGCAATATTACAGGCAGGTCTTTTTCATCAACAGGCTGTATCCCGCATTTATCGCAGTAAATCATGGGTATGGGCGCGCCCCAATATCTCTGTCTTGATATAAGCCAATCTCTCAATTTATAATGCACTTCTCTTTTGCCGATTTTTTCCTCCTCCATAAAATCAGCTATTTTTTCGATTGTCTCAAGGCTCGGGATGCCGTTAAACTTTCCGGAATTCACCATTACACCTTCTTCAATATATGCCTCTTTCATCTTTTCGGCATCCAGCGGATCTTTTGGATTATCAATCACGACCTCTATGCCAAGGCCGTATTTTTTCGCAAACTCAAAATCCCTCTGGTCATGAGCAGGCACTGCCATTACAGCGCCTGTGCCGTATTCTATCACTACATAATTCCCTATCCATAGAGGCACAGCCTTATTGTTAACAGGATTAATAACAAATTTTCCTGTAAATACCCCTCTTTTCTCAATATCAGCCCCTATTCTGTCAGCGGCATTCTCTTTCCTTGTTTCTTCCACAAATTTTTCTATTTCTTTTTTATCGGGCGCGTCTTTTATCAGTTCAGGGATAGCAGGATGTTCATTGCTGATCACCATATAAGTTACGCCGTAGATAGTGTCTACCCTGGTGGTAAAACACCTGAGGATGATATCCGAATCCTTAACCTTAAAATCTATTTCCACGCCCTGGCTTCTGCCGATCCAATTCTTCTGCATCAGTTTTACCCGTTCAGGCCAGTTTTCTAATAGCTGCAGGTCATCCAGGAGCCGCTGGCTATATTCTGTAATCTTAAAAAACCACTGCTCCAGATCCCGCAATGTAACCTGCGAAGAGCACCTCTCGCATTCTCCGTCTATCACTTGCTCATTGGCAAGCACTGTCTGGCACGAAGGGCACCAGTTCACAGACGCCTTTTTCTTATACGCAAGGCCTTTTTTATAGAGCTGTAAAAATATCCACTGGGTCCATTTATAATATTCAGGAAGGCACGACACCACTTCCCTGTCCCAGTCATAACCTGCGCCCCACGAGTCAAACTGCCTTCTCATCGTCTTTATATTATTAAGGGTTGAAATTTCAGGATGGATTCCGTTTTTTATTGCGGCGTTTTCTGCGGGCAGGCCGAATGCGTCAAATCCCATGGGCGACAAAACATTATACCCGCGCATTATCTTATACCGGACAACTGAATCGCCTATTATATAATTCCTGCCATGGCCCACATGAAGCGCTGCTGAAGGATAAGGAAACATCATGAGGCAGTAATACTTCTTTTTGGGAGAATCCTGTTGCATCTTAAACAGGCCCATCTCCTCCCATCTTTTACGCCATTTTGCCTCGATATCCTTAAATGGATAAAATTCTTGCGTCATTTTAACTTTTGTAAAGTTATTCAGGTCCTTCGTCCGCCGCAGAACTTTGGCGGACTCAGGATCAAATCCGCCTTAGGCGGATTTGGTGGAGCAGACGAGATTTGAACTCGTGATCTCCGCAATGCCATTGCGGCGCGATACCAACTTCGCTACTGCCCCATCGTAACTAGATTATTGAACAAAGATTATAGCATAAAATAGCCGTATTATAAAGGATAAACAGATTGATGGAAGCCCGACTCCCATCATTATGATGGGAGTCGGGCTTCCATTGTATATTCTCCTCAGGATCAGGACGATCCTGAGTGAAGCGAAGGATCTGGCTCGTTCCGCCAGCTCTGGCAGGTTTGAGAAAAGCATCGCTTTTTTGAGCGGGCATGGTGTCACGATGCCGAATAGGCATCGTGACGAGCGAGAAAAAGCAATGAGCGAAGGACGCCATGCTGGGGCGTCCGAGCGTCTTTTCGAAAGCCTGCCAGAGCTGGCGGAACACCGTGCCCGCTCGAATCGCCGAGGCCTTGATGTCAAACTTCCAGAATATCTTCAATAAATCTGTTCCGGCCTCCTTGCTATATTTCTTAAAAATGGGATTTTAAAAAAGAATATCACAGCTGCTATTATGCAGCATATCCCGCTGATTACCAGCGTATTACCTGCGCCAAATCTTGTTGCCATGCCGCCTGCCAGAAGGCTTCCCAGGGGAGCCATGCCCATGAATGACATTGTATAAAAACTCATTACCCTGCCGCGCTTATCATCATCGACAATGGTTTGTAATATTGTGTTGCTGGCAGCCATCTGGACCATAATACCAAACCCTGCTATAAATAACAAGAAAAGAGAAACCCACATATTATGCGAAAAAGAAAACGCTGTTATGCCTATCCCGAATATGCCTGCTGAAACAGGCAATGTATTTCCAAACACAATTGCCTTTTTCCCTGACGCCAGATATACCGTGCCTGCCAATGCGCCCAATCCCACAGCTGCCATAAGAAAACCCAGCGTATGGGGCCCGCCTCCCAGCACATCCTTTGCGAAAACAGGCATCAGTACAGCATAAGACATGCCCATCAGACTTATGATGCCCAATAACAATAGAATCGCCCTGATAGGCTGAAACCCGAAAGCATAATTAAAACCTTCTTTTAAATCCTTGAATATATTATAATCTTCTCTTTTGTCTTTTCTGATTTTTATCCCTTCATCCATTGCAACCAGAGAAGCTATAACAGCCACATAACTTACGGCATTAACAAGAAAACACACACCTTCCCCCGCAATAGCTATCAGCACCCCTGCTATCGAAGGCCCTACTAGCCTTGCCATATTAAACATCATTGAATTCAATGCTATGGCATTCCCAAGATTTTCTTTTTCTTCTATCATCTGCAATATAAAAGACTGCCGTACCGGTATGTCAAGGCTATTTATACACCCTAAAAATATACCCATAACTACTATATGCCAGACTTGAATATTTCCTGTCATTGTGAGAATTGCCAAAATCAGGGCCTGCAATAACGCAAGTGCCTGTGTTAAAACAAGTATCTTGTGCCTGTTATGCCTGTCTGCAAGCACTCCCGTGAAAGGCGATAAAATAAAAGTCGGGAACTGGCTGGCAAATCCCACCACGCCCAGCATAAACGCGGAACCTGTCATCCTGTACACAAGCCAGCTCATTGCAACATGCTGCATCCAGGTGCCTATAAGAGAGACACCCTGGCCGAAGAAAAAAATTCTGAAATTCTTGTACCTTAACGCTCGGAAAACCATATGAACCTTTATCTATGGAAGCCCGACTCCCGTTGGGAGTCTATCTATGGGAGTCCGACTCCCATAGGGAGTCGGACTCCCTTCACTAAATATCTTTTATAACTCTCTGCTCCAGCCTGGACATGATGCTGGAATTATCAATAAATCTTGAGATTTTATTAAACTGATTCATTGGGCCGCGGTTATTTTCATGATGGAATGTAATAAATAAATGGCTCTTCGCCCTTGTGAGCCCCACATAAAATAACCTGCGCTCTTCTTCTATGCTTTCATCATCGCCCAAGGAAAAACTCACGGGAAACACCCCGTCAATAAGCCCTATCAAAAATACCGCTTCCCACTCCATGCCTTTTGCGGAATGGATAGTGGAAAGCGTAGGCTGTTTTTTATGCTCTGCCTGCTGGTGGCCTGTGTGAGAATCAGGAAGCTCTATCGCAAAATCGCTCAATAAGTCTTGGAGAGAATCGTATCTATGGGCTATCTTTTTCAATGTCTCCAAGTCATTCACCCTGGTATTCCAATCATCAAACTTTGTTTTCATCAAAGGGCTGTAATAGTCAAAAGCTGCCTCAAACTTTTCCCCTACCCCGGCCTTTGCATCTGAAAGGCTTTCTATCAATAATTTAAACCTCTGGATGCCATGAGAATACTTAAAACCCTTTTCATATTTTGAAAGATCGCCCGCGCTGATATCCTTCAAAATCTTTTCGCTTGTCTTAGGCCCTATGCCTTCTATCAGTTCCAATGCCCTGTGCCAGGATAACTCGTCTTTGGGATTTGCCATGATTTTCAAATGCGCTACAACATCTTTTACGTGAGCGCTTTCGTAAAATCTCATGCCGCCCATTAGATTATAAGATATACCTTTTTTGTTTAACTCTGCCTGCAGAGCTATTGAGATATAACTTGAGCGGAACAATACACATTGCCTGTCAAGCGGTATACCGCTATGTTTCAGCTCTATCATTTTATCTGCAATCCATTCCGCCTCTTCATACGCGTCTCCAAAAAACCACATCTGGGGCCTTGCCCCCCTGTGACTCAGGCCGGATACAAGCCTTTTGTCATATTTACTGGCCATCTCAGAAAGCACAGAATTGGCCGCGTCCAGGATAGGCTGCGTGCTCCTGTAATTCTCTTCCAGCTTGATTATCACACACCCCGGAAACATCACAGGAAAATCCATTATATTTTTATGAGTGGCGCCCCTGAAGCCGTATATGCTCTGGGCGTCATCTCCCACAACCATGATATTTTTGTGGGCCTTGGCCAATAAATAGCTGATATCGCCTTGAAGCCTGTTTGTATCCTGGTATTCATCAACCATTATATATTTATATTTTGACGCAACGGCTTTCCTGATAGCGTCATCCTCCAGCAGCTTTTTGAGATAAACCAGCATATCATCGTAATCCAGATAGTTTTTTTCTGTTTTATATTTAACGTATTTCGACTTTACATTTTTTATATATTCGCTGTATTCTGCCAGGTGCGGATATTCTTTTTCAATGATATCTTCCACAGAACTATGCTTGTTTATAGACATGCTTATTATGCTTCTTATTGTATTTTTTCTAAGGAATTTCCTGTCCCGCTCGGAAATATTAATATTGCCTGAGCATTTGCCTACAGCGTCTATAGCATCAGCCTCATCAAGGATAGAAAATGAATTGGTAAAACCCAGGGCTTTTCCATGATGTTTTAACACCTTATACGCAAACGAATGAAACGTCCCGCCTTCTACTGCTGAGCACCTGGGATTGTGGGCAGCGGCTCGCGAAAGCATAACCCTGGATGCATTTCTGGTAAATGTCAAAAGCAGTATGGAAGCCGGCTCCGCCCCGTTTTGAACAAGATTCAGGACTCTGTATTCTATGACCCTTGTCTTGCCTGATCCTGCGCCTGCAATAACAAGCACAGGGCCGTCTATGGTCGTGGCAGCTAAAAACTGAGAAGAATTAAGGTGCTTTTTGAGGTCTATCATATTATGTTTGTCAACCCCTGGCAGGCCTACGAAAAGACGCCCCTCGCTTCGCTCGGGACTTGCGCCATCCTTAGGCTTTACCGACGGGCGCTCGGTTGCCCCAGTGAGGCAACCTTCGCTCCGCAGCTGATTCTCGCCCTGCCGCTGAGCTAGCTGGGGCCTGAGGCGCATTAGAAAAATTTCGGCAAAAGTCCGCAAGGAATTACGGCGAAGTTTTTATACCGTCAAGACTACCTTCGGTATAAAAAATGAGCCGTAAG